>JADWMH010000068.1 GCA_015767355.1 Gammaproteobacteria bacterium | reverse complement strand
TTGCAGCGGGGGTCTCCGGTCTGACCGGCATAGTCGGCACTTTTTTCGTCAAGGATTATCTCGGGCTTTCGGCCGAGTTTCTTGCCATGCTCGGTTTCTGGGCAGGTCTGGTGTGGGCGGTAAAAATGCCGCTGGGACATCTGGTTGATCTGCTGTGGCGTTACAAGGCGCTGTTTGTATTTGCCGGCGCTGCAGTGATTGCAACCAGTCTGCTGATCATGCTGGGGCTGATCAGCCGCAACCAGGCAATGCTGGATTTGATGGGCATCAACGCCTGGTTTGTGTTAAGCGTAATGCTGACGCCAATAGGCTATGTGCTGCAGGACGTGGTGGCCGACGCGATGACGGTGGAGGCAGTGCCGAAGGTCGATGATCATGGAGCGCCATTCGATGAGCAGCAGATTCGTCTCATGCATACCACCATGCAGACCCTGGGGCGGGTAGCCATCATCGGCGGCGGCATTGCCGTGGCGCTGGTCAACCTGATCAGGTTTTCGGGTGTTGAGGCGATGCAGGAGGCAGACAAGGTCGCCGCTTATATTGATATCTATCAGTTGGCCTTGTGGATTCCAGTTGTTTCGGTGATGGGAGTGGTATTGGCTTTCTTCCTGCGCAGAGCGCAGGCAAAAAGGTTTCTGGCCAGCGGCATGGCAGTGGATCGGGTTACAGCACTGATGGAGACACAGCAGCAGCGCCCGCCAATCAACTGGTGGATACTTGGCGGCAGTGCGTTGTTCGTGCTGTTCTCAATGTTCATGGGGCTGGGTGAGTATGCATATGGACAGGAGGCGGTCTTTCTCGGTTCCCTGGCGATCATTCTTTTTCTGATGTCGCGTCTGGTGAGTGAACTGGATGAGCATGCCCGCCATGTGCTGGTGGGAACGGCGATCATCATATTTGTGTTCCGCGCCTTGCCCGGGCCGGGGGCAGGAGCCACCTGGTTCGTGATCGATGAACTGGGCTTCGATCAGCAGTTCATCTCCTTGTTGACTGTGATAGCAAGCAGCCTGACGCTGTTTGGCATGTTTCTGTTTCGACGATTCATGGCTGAGCATTCGATTGCCACTGTTATCATCTTTTTGACCATCGCCGGTACAGTGATGAGTCTGCCTAATATTGGACTTTACTACGGAATTCAAGAGTGGACCGCGCCGCTAACCGGCGGTGTGGTCGATGCGCGCTTCATTGCCATCATCGATACCGCGGTGGAGTCTCCGCTGGGGCAGATTGCGATGATTCCGATGTTGGCGTGGATTGCCCGTTCGGCGCCGCAGAATCTGAAGGCAACCTTCTTTGCAGTGATGGCGTCCTTCACCAACCTGGCGCTCTCTGCCTCTCAACTCGGCACCCGTTATCTCAATCAAATCTTTACCGTGAGTCGTGAGGTGCGGGATCCTGTCACTGAAAAGATCACTGTCAGCGCAGACTACAGCGAACTGGGATGGCTGCTGATCACAGTCACCCTGATCGGATTGCTGCTGCCGCTGCTGGCCGTGTGGCTGGTGCGCGCCAGTCGCCTGCGGAGTGAATAGGAGAGGTTTTTTACCACAGATGAACACAGATAAATATAGATTAAAAAATATAAACAAGGCAAATTTGTTCTAAGGCAAACGTAGCTTTTTAATAACCCCGTGTGTTTGATTCTTCATAGGATGTGGTTAAAAAATTTCGCAGATTTATTGCACTGCCGCGGCTTTGCCGCGTGATTCATTGACCCGCAGCAGAAGCAGCAATCCCACGATAAAAAAAGTCAGGGTCGAGAGAATCGCCATGCGGTGATTCCCTGCGCTGAGCCAGCTGATGACGCCATAGCTGACTGGTCCTATGATGGCTGCGACCCTGTTTGCCATTCCCCACAGACCGAAAAACTCACCGCTGCGTGCCACCGGGGTCAACTCTCCAATCAGCGCACGGCCGCCAGCCTGTGTGGCCCCCATGGCGGCCCCGATGAGGTTGCCGGCGAACCATACTCCGGCGTTGCTCTCTGCAACGAAAATTACCAGTACAGCAGCAATCCAGATTACCAGAGCGACTGCCAGGGATGGCACGGAGCCGAATCTGTCCTGGGCAAAACCGAAGATAAAGGCGCCTGCTGCGGCTGTAACGTTCACAACCATGATCAATACCACAAGTTGCTGGCTGTCAAACCCCATCACCTCCTGGGCGTAGACTGCGGCAAGCACCACCACGGTGGCAACACCTGCCTGAAACACGGTCAGGCTCAGCAGGAAGCGAAACAGATCCTGATGTCGGGTCGCTTCCCGGAGTGTACGGGCGACCTGGCTGAATGCACTTTTGAGATAAGAGGCATCATCAGCAAGTGGTTGTGCAACTGCGCGTTCGCGCAGCCATAAAAAGGTGGGCGTTGCACTCAGGGCAAAAATCGCCGCTGTAATCAGCAGTGTAACGGGTACATACTCTGTTGCCTGCAGGCCTTTGTCTTTGCCCCAGGTGATCCATGCCAGGCAGATTCCCAGGGTCAGCAGTCCGCCGAAATAACCGAGGCTCCAGCCATAGCCGGAGATGCGCCCCATTTTTCCTGCGGGTGCAATCTCGGGGAGAAAGGCAGCGATGAGACTCTCCCCCAGCGAGAAGCAGACGGCAGAGAGAATCAGCAGCAGCATGGCGAAGAGTATGTCGCCGGAGCCTGCCAGAGATAGTAGGGCGGTGCCGGCAACGCAGCCGATGGTCGTCGCCAGCAGAAAGCGCTTTTTCATTGCCCTGTGATCTGCGACAGCCCCCGCGATCGGCGCGCTGAGCAGCACCATGAAGTTGGCGATGCCAATCACCAGCGTCCACAAAAAGGTTCCTGTTCCGGCGGGGAGTCCATTGGCAACCACCGCCACGAAGTAGGCGCTGAAGATGGTCGTCAGCACCACCGTGGTGTAACCTGAGTTGGCGAAGTCGTACATCGCCCAGGAGAAAATCTCTCTGCGCCCGGCGGGGTTGTCAGGGGTGTTGTTATTTGTATTCATTAATTAATCTGCAGGGTAGGGAGCTTTATCAGTGTCACTCTCGAGTGGCATATTAACCACAGATGAACACGGATGCATACAGATTTTGAAACTTTTCCCCCACATCCCCTCTGATCCGCTACAATCCCGATCCTGATTATTTGAAAGGATAAAACCATGGTCTCTTTGCAGCCGCCCGTATGTGATTTTGATCAACCTGCAATTGAATTTTCTCTGCCAGGTGTGGATGGAAAAACCTGGACGCTGGACTCCTGTAAAGGTGAGAAAGGATTGCTGGTGATGTTTATCTGCAACCACTGTCCCTATGTGAAATCGATTCGGGATCGCATCGTGCGTGATACTGCCGAACTCAAAGCGATGGGCGTCAACTCGGTGGCGATCATGTCCAATGATCCGACTGAATACGCCGAAGACTCTTTCGACAACATGAAGAAGATAGCGGTGGAGTTCAACTATCCATTTCCCTACCTGCTGGACGAGACGCAGCAAATCGCCAAATCCTACGGCGCAGTCTGTACCCCCGACTTTTTTGGCTACAATGCAGACCTCAAATTGCAGTATCGCGGACGTCTCGATGAGAGCCGCAAAGAGACTGCGAGCGAAGATGTCCGCCGTGATCTGTTTGAAGCAATGAAACTGGTTGAAGAGACGGGCAGAGGCCCTGAAGAGCAGATTCCCAGCATGGGATGTTCCATCAAGTGGATTGGAGAATAGTTTTCCAGCTCATTGTTATTAAAAGTAAATAGATGTAACAATAAAAATACCTTATGCTCATATGCCGGCATCAGGGGTTCTCCCTTATTGATCCTGCGGCTTGTTTGCGTCAAAATACCGCGCTTTATGCCGTGATATTTATTCTGGCATACAATAAATAACGAATATTCGAATATTCATTGAAAGCCTCTCGATTCGTAGTATGATTGACAGGTTTTTTGAACACTTTTTCTAATCATTTTGAGAGGGGAATACCCATATGGCCTCACGCAGAGATCTAGCTAATGCCATTCGTGCTCTGAGCATGGATGCAGTACAAAAAGCAAATTCCGGACACCCTGGCGCACCCATGGGGATGGCGGATATGGCTGAAGTGCTGTGGAATGATCACATGAAACACAACCCGGCCAATCCGGACTGGGCTGACCGCGACCGTTTTGTTCTTTCGAATGGCCATGGCTCGATGTTGATCTACTCCCTGCTGCACCTGACGGGTTACGAACTCAGCATGGACGATCTCAAGGCTTTCCGTCAACTGCACTCCAAGACTCCGGGCCATCCAGAGTATGGCTACGCGCCTGGCGTTGAAACCACCACAGGTCCTCTGGGGCAGGGTATTACCAATGCTGTTGGCATGGCGCTGGCCGAGAAAGTTTTGGCGGCGCAGTTCAACCGCGACGGCCACGAAATTGTCGATCACAACACCTATACCTTCATGGGAGACGGCTGCATGATGGAGGGCATCTCCCATGAAGCATGCTCATTTGCCGGCACCCTGGGTCTTGGCAAGTTGACTGCATTCTGGGACGACAACGGCATCTCCATCGATGGTGAAGTCGAAGGCTGGTTTACCGACGATACCCCGGCGCGTTTTGAAGCCTATGGCTGGCACGTCGTGCGTGACGTCGATGGACATGATTCCGACGCTATCGCAAAAGCGATGGCAGAGGCGCAGGCTGTCACTGACAAGCCTTCACTGATCTGCTGCAAGACCACCATTGGTTTTGGTTCTCCAAACCTGGCCGGCTCCCACGACTGTCACGGCGCGCCCCTGGGGGATGAAGAGATCGCACTGACACGCAAGCAACTTGGCTGGAATTACGGACCTTTTGAGATTCCAGACGACGTCTATGCCGGTTGGGATGCCAAACAGAAGGGCGCGGTGGCGGAAGCTGCGTGGAACGACAAGATGGACGCCTATGCCGGTGCACACCCTGAACTGGCTGCAGAATTCAAGCGCCGCATGGCGGGTGATCTGCCGTCGAACTGGGAAGAGGAGGCGCAAAAATTCATCGCTGCTGTCAACGACAAGGCGGAGTCTCCTGCAACCCGTATCGCATCCAAGGCTGCACTGAACGGCCTCGGACCGCTGCTGCCCGAATTCCTCGGTGGTTCTGCTGACCTGACGCCTTCAAACAACACCTTCTGGGATGGTTCGGTTTCAATCAATCCGGATCACGGCAAGGCGGCTGACTTTTCCGGCAACTACCTCTCCTACGGTGTGCGCGAGTTCGGCATGAGCGCCATCATGAACGGTGCTACGCTGCATGGCGGCTTTATCCCGTATGGCGCTACATTTCTGATGTTCTCGGAGTATGCCCGCAATGCGCTGCGCATGGCTGCTCTGATGAAAATCCAGTCCATTTTTGTCTATACGCACGACTCGATTGGCCTTGGCGAAGATGGCCCGACCCACCAGGCTGTCGAGCAAATTCCGACGCTGCGCATGATTCCCAATATGACTGTATGGCGTCCCTGTGATGCTGTAGAAACAGCAGTATCATGGAAAGTTGCGGTTGAAAAGAGTGACGGCCCAAGCTGCCTGATCTTCTCCCGTCAAAATTTGCAGCACCAACAGCGTGATGCTGCGACCATTGCCAACATCGCCAGGGGCGGCTATATCCTCAAGGATTGCGACGGCACACCGGATGCGATCGTGATTGCGACAGGTTCTGAAGTGCAGCTTGCTGTCGAGGCTGCTGAGCAGAGCAGCAAGAAGGTTCGCGTTGTATCGATGCCTGCTGTCGATCTGTTTGACGCTCAGGATGCTGACTACCGTGAATCTGTGCTGCCCGCTGCCGTTACTGCGCGAGTGGTTGTTGAAGCCGCTGTATCGGACGGTTGGTACAAGTATGCAGGCCTGAATGGCAAGGTGATCGGTATGAATCGCTTCGGCGAATCTGCTCCGGCTCCGCAACTCTTCAAGGAGTTCGGCTTTACAGCTGAAAATGTACTCTCGGCCATTGACGAAGTCACTGGCTAAAACCGGTCAGGGAGAGCGCTGCTCTCCCTGGTCGATGCAAAACGTTTTAATCAATTCGTATCTATTCCACTCGTTAAACTCTGGAGATAATCTATGACTATCAAAGTCGGTATTAATGGTTTTGGCCGCATCGGCCGTATGGTATTCCGCGCTGTTGCAAAAGATTTCAAGGACATTGAAATCGTCGGCATCAACGATCTGCTCGAGGCAGACTATCTTGCCTACATGCTGAAGTATGATTCGGTCCACGGCCGTTTTGGCAGCGATGTCGTAGTAGACGGCAGCAATTTCGTCATCGACGGCAAAAAGATTCGCCTCACCGCCGAGCGCGACCCTGCAGACCTGAAATGGGATGAAGTTGGCGCAGATATCGTTATCGACTGCACCGGTTTCTTCCTTACCGAAGAGAGCTGCCAGAAGCACATCGATGCCGGCGCGAAGAAGGTTGTTCAGAGTGCTCCTTCAAAAGATGGCACTCCGATGTTTGTCTACGGCGTCAACCATGAGAAGTATGCAGGTCAGGCGATTGTTTCTGCTGCATCCTGTACCACCAACTGCCTGGCGCCTGTCGCCAAGGTGCTGAATGACAACTGGGGCCTCAAGCGCGGCCTCATGACCACCGTTCATGCAGCAACTGCTACGCAGAAGACTGTTGACGGCCCCTCCATGAAAGACTGGCGCGGCGGCCGCGGCATCCTGGAAAATATCATTCCATCATCTACCGGCGCAGCCAAGGCTGTTGGCGTGGTTCTTCCTGAACTCAACGGCAAGCTGACCGGTATGGCTTTCCGTGTACCCACATCCGACGTCTCTGTTGTCGACCTGACTGTTGAGCTGGACAAGGAAGCTTCATACGAAGATATCTGCGCCGCCATGAAGGCTGCTTCAGAAGGATCCATGAAAGGCACTCTGGCTTACACCGAAGACAAGGTTGTCTCTACAGACTTCCGTGGCTACAGCGCCTCATCGATCTTTGATGCGGGAGCAGGCATTGCCCTCGACGGAACGTTCGTCAAGGTTGTCTCATGGTACGACAACGAGTATGGCTACACCTGCAACATGATGCGTTTTGTTGAGCACGTAGCTGCCAACTAAGTATCAGCACCAGCCCGGTTTGTGCTGTGTTATTCGCAGTACAAACCGGACATAGGATGTGCTGAGCTTGCGAAGCGCATCAATTGATGCGCTTCGTTCCTCAACACATCCTATACAAAGTGCAATCATAGAATAAAATTTAGAGCTGTTCGTTAAGTTGTTCATAAGCGGCAACTTACCAAACAGTTTTTTGCATCAAAATTATCAGGAGTCTTCTATGTCCGTCATCAAAATGACCGATCTCGATCTTGCAGGTAAACGCGTTCTCATCCGCCAGGACCTCAATGTTCCTGTCAAGGATGGCAAAGTCACTTCCGACAAACGCATCCAGGCATCCATGCCGACCATCGAGCACTGCATCAAGGCCGGCGCACGCGTCATGATCATGTCGCACCTGGGACGTCCGACCGAGGGCGAGCCTGCAGCCGAATTCACCATGCAGCCGGTTGCCGACTATCTCAGTGATGCGCTTGGCAAACAAGTTCCGCTGATTACCGATTATCTGGAAAATTCTCCTGAACTCAATGACGGCGATGTCGTACTGCTGGAAAACGTACGCTTCAATGTTGGTGAGAAGAGCAATGACGAGGCGCTCTCAAAGCAGTATGCCGCCCTGTGCGACATCTATGTGATGGATGCATTCGGCACGGCTCACCGCGCCCAGGCATCGACGCATGGCGCAGGTCAGTTTGCACCGGTCGCATGTGCCGGTCCGCTGCTAGCAGGCGAGCTGGAGGCGCTTGGCAATGCGCTGGATAATCCAAAGCGCCCGATGGCGGCCATCGTCGGCGGTTCCAAGGTTTCCACCAAGCTGACCGTGCTGGAGTCACTCAGCAAGGTAGTTGATCAATTGATTCCCGGCGGCGGCATCGCTAATACCTTTATTGCAGCGATGGGCCATAATGTTGGCAAATCCCTCTATGAGGAAGACCTGATTGACGAAGCAAAGAAACTCATGGCGGCTGCAGCAGCGGCCGGCAATGAAATCCCTGTGCCTACGGATGTTGTCGTTGGTAAGGAGTTTTCCGAATCGACCCCTGCAACCGTGAAAAAAGTTGAAGATGTCGATGATGATGACATGATTTTCGATATCGGCCCCGAGACTGCTGCGCGTTTCGCAGAGATGATGAAAGCAGCCGGCACCATCGTATGGAACGGTCCGCTGGGTGTCTTCGAATTCCCTCAGTTTGCCGATGGCACCAAGGTGTTGGGAGCGGCAATCGCGGACTCCGATGCTTTCTCCATAGCTGGTGGCGGCGATACCCTGGCGGCGGTGGCTGACTTTGGTCTCACTGACCGTATCTCCTATATCTCAACAGGAGGCGGCTCCTTCCTGGAATTTCTCGAAGGCAAGCAGCTTCCCGTCGTGGCAATGCTTGAAGAGCGTGCGGCGAACGCCTGAGAAGTAAGCAACCATGTTCAGAAGACGCACCAAGATTGTTTCAACCCTCGGTCCGGCAACGGACGATCCGAAGGTTGTCGACAAACTGATCGATGCCGGTGTTGATGTCGTGCGCATCAACCTGTCGCACGGATCCCATGAGGAACACGCGTTACGCGCTGATCATGTCAGGAACCGTGCGCGTGCATGTGGGCGTCAGGTAGGCGTTCTGGTCGATCTGCAAGGTCCAAAAATCCGCACCGGCCAGTTCCGGGAAGGCCCGATCCAGCTGGCCGAGGGTGATGAATTCATTCTCGATGTTGCCCATCCAATCGAAGAGGGTGATCAGCAGCGCGTTGGCTGCACCTATCAGCAGCTGCCGCATGATCTGCAGCGCGGCGACAAACTGCTCATCAATGATGGCAAGATAATACTCTGGGTCGAACGCGTCGATGGTTCGGAGATCTTCTGTAAAGTCAGGGTTGGCGGTGAACTTTCGGATAACAAGGGTATCAACAAGCATGGTGGCGGTCTCTCGGCGCCTGCCTTGACCGACAAGGACAAGCTCGACATCAAGTTTGCCGCTGAAATCGATGCCGACTATCTGGCGGTCTCTTTTGTGAGAAACGCCGAAGATGTGCATACCGCGCGTCGACTGCTGAATGATGCCGGCGGCGATGCGGCGATTGTAGCAAAAGTCGAGCGCGCCGAAGCGCTGAATGTCATCGATGAAATTATCGATGCAACCGACGTTATCATGGTGGCGCGCGGCGACCTGGGGGTCGAGATCGGTGACGCCGAGCTGCCGGCAGTGCAGAAACAACTGATCAGAGATACCAGATCCAGAAACAAGGTCGTCATTACTGCGACACAGATGATGGAGTCGATGATCGATAATGCGATTCCAACCCGCGCAGAAGTCTTCGATGTTGCCAATGCGGTGCTCGATGGAACGGATGCTGTAATGCTGTCAGCCGAGACTGCCGTCGGCAAACATCCGGCAACTGTCATCGAGGCAATGGCGCGTATCTGTGTCGAAGCCGAGAAACAGTCTCTGGCGCGCAAGTCGGACCATCGTCTGCACTCGGTCTTCGGTCGCATCGATGAAGCGATTGCGATGGCGACAATGTATACTGCAAACCATCTCAAAGTCTCGGCAATTGCAGCATTGACCGAGTCGGGCTCTACGCCTCTGTGGATGTCGAGGATCAGCTCGGGTATTCCGATCTTTGCTCTTACGGACCATGTTGCGACCCGCCGCAAGGTGACTCTTTATCGCGGTGTCTACCCAACCAGCTTTCAGCCGGTCGAGAAGGACTCACAACGCATCAACCAGGAAGTGGTTGAAGAGCTGTTGCGCCGCGGCGCTGTACGCGATGGCGAACTGATTATCATCACAAAAGGTGATTTTCAGGGTATTATCGGCGGCACCA
>JADWMH010000228.1 GCA_015767355.1 Gammaproteobacteria bacterium | reverse complement strand
GATTCTTTTAAAACTTGACTCATTTGCAAGTATTCTAGTGAATCAAGGATTCTCATTCGAGCAACAACAACCAACATGCTTCGTCAACAACTTAAAAGAAACTCACTTGCCATCATCAGCCTGTTCGTCGCCTTCAGCGCCCTGGGATACAACACCTGGCGCAATGAACAGACAGAAGAGAACCGCAACATTCGCGCAGCGGGATTCGAGATGCTGCTGCATATCGGTCAGCTGCAGCGCATCTCCTATCTCGCCCACTACGACAAGGATTTGCAGCAGGGAAACCCGCGCAGCGGCTGGGTTGAAGTGCTGGTGCTGCGTGACCTCAGCATGCTGATGCCTGCTGAACTGCAGCAGCAGACACAGCGGCTGTTCGACAGCTGGAAAGAGAACTGGCAGGGTCTGGGAGAGGATGAAAGCGCTGTCGCTGCAATCGATAACGCCATCAATGATCTGCGTAAGGAGGTTCTCGAGAGAATCAAAAAACTCGAGTAGTTCGCATCAGCTCCTGGAAGCACGTAGAATAACCCGCTGAATCAATCTCTCAGAAACCAATCGGATTACATCTCAATAACTCCGTGCATCACAACAATCCATACAATCAGGGCACCTTCTACTATGAACATTCTGATCATCGGCTCAGGCGGCCGCGAACATGCACTGGCATGGAAGGCGGCGCAATCTCCACTCGCTGACAAAATCTATGTCGCACCCGGCAATGCGGGTACGGCGCTTGAAGCCGCCATGGAGAATGTCGACATCAAGGTCACCGACATCGCTGCCCTGATCGATTTTGCCAAAAGCAGGGATATCGGCCTCACTATCGTTGGCCCTGAAATCCCGCTGGTTGCCGGCATCGTCGATGCCTTTCAGGAGCAGGGATTGAAATGTTTTGGCCCGATTCAGGACGCCGCACAACTTGAAGGCTCCAAAGCCTTCAGCAAGGATTTCCTGGCGCGCCACAATATTCCTACGGCGGCCTACGGCAATTTTACTGATATCGATGATGCTCTTGCCTACCTGCACCAGGTTGGCGTCCCCATCGTCATCAAGGCCGATGGGCTTGCCGCCGGAAAAGGAGTGATCATTGCACAGGAGATGCAGGAGGCCGAAACCACGGTGCGCGACATGCTCTCTGGAAACTCTTTTGGAGATGCCGGTCACCGTGTAGTCATCGAGGAGTTTCTGCGGGGGGAAGAGGCGAGTTTTATTGTCATGGCCGACGGCAAGAATATTCTGCCCATGGCATCGAGCCAGGACCACAAGGCGGCGCATGATGGCGACACCGGCCCCAATACCGGCGGCATGGGGGCCTACTCCCCCGCCCCGGTGGTTACTGACGAGATGCACCGGCGCATCATGCATGAAGTGATTATCCCGACAATCGAAGGGATGGCTGCAGACGGCCTCCCCTACACAGGCTTTCTCTATGCCGGCGTCATGATTGACAGCGATGGCGTTCCAAAGGTTCTCGAATTCAACTGCCGCTTTGGCGATCCGGAAACCCAGCCAATCATGCTGCGTATGAAATCAGACCTTGTCGCTCACTGCCTGGCGGCCATTGACGGCGCACTGGATCAACAGCAAACCGAATGGGACAGCCGCGCCGCTGTCGGTATTGTGCTTGCTGCCGGCGGTTATCCGGGCAGCTACCACAGCGGCGACGTGATTCATGGCCTGCCTGAACATGATGTGGAGGGGGAAAAAATCTTTCATGCGGGGACCTCCGAACAGAATGAGAATGTAGTGACATCCGGTGGACGCGTACTCTGCGCTACAGCCCTTGGAAATAGTGTCACCGAGGCGCAAAAACGGGCATATGAGCTGGCATCACGGATCAGCTGGGATAGCTGCTATTTTCGTACGGATATTGGTCATCGTGCGATCTCACGAGAACAGCGGCAATGATCCCTGTCACCCTGTGGCGTGTCTGCTTCTGGCTCTGCTTTGGGCTGACTGCCTATCTGTCACTGATGCCGCAGGAGTTTCTGCCATCGGGCATCAATATCTGGGACAAGCTCTCCCACTCCATCGCATTCGCTGCGCTTGCACTGAGCGCCGCACTTGGCTGGCCTGAAAAAGGTTTTGTTCGATCTGTTCTGATTCCGCTGCTGCTGTTTGGCGTATTGGTCGAAATTATCCAGTACTTTGTTCCGGGACGCGAATTCTCCCCGCTGGATATGCTGGCAGATGCCGTCGGTATCTTCATTGTCTGGATCGGAGTAACAGTGCTGCGGTCAGTATCAGCAAAAATCGCCTGATCGTTCCGGCGAAGGCCGGGATCCAAGCCCAGCTATTACAGCCATTTCTGGATTCCGGCTAAAAACATGCCGGAATGACGGTGGCGTTGCAGGCGCCTTGAATAAGTCACGCTTTCAACAATGACCGATGCTGCTGTCGAAGCTTAGCAAGTTTTGGCGAGATCACTGCCCAGCAGTATCCCTGTACGGAATTTTGCCGGTAGTAATCCTGATGATACTCCTCAGCCGGATAGAATCGGGGAACAGGCAGAACTTGCGTCACTATCGGATCATTCCAGATCTTATCTGCCTGATACTCCCTGATGATGGTTTCGGCCTCTTTTTTCTGCCTGTCAGTGTGATAAAAAATAACCGAGCGATACTGGGAGCCGACATCTGCGCCCTGACTATCAAGGGTCGTCGGATCATGAATGGTAAAAAAAACCTGCAGCAGAGTTCGGACACTCACAGCATCATTGTTGAAAACCAGTTGTACAACTTCTGCGTGTCCCGTAGAGCCGGTGCAAATCTGATCATAACTCGGATTTTGCATGTCACCGCCGGCATACCCGGAGACCACTGAGTCCACACCGCGAAGTTCCTGAAATACTGCTTCGAGGCACCAGAAACAGCCACCGCCAAGTGTCAACGTTTCGATCGCCATGACAAACCTCCCCTGTTGAAATGAAAACACGTATTATCAGGCAGATAATAACACTATTCACTTTTGAACTTTATGGTGTATACTCTCACTTGCAAACACCTCCTCTTGTCAAAGGGGGATACATTATCACTCCCATAAAAATGGAGATACACATGAAAAAATTTCTCGCTATCGCACTGTTAGCCATATTCATCCTGCCTGCGTGCAGCAGCAAAACTGTCGTTGAAGAGGCGCCTGCGCCAATGCCAATGCCAGTAGAGAGAGGTTAGTCCCTAACCTCCGGAACCCCGGGCAGCCTTGCTGTCCGGGGTTTTTTCTTGCTCTATTTTCTCCCCTCCCCCTCCTCCTCAGCACCTCCCCGACAATTTATTTCACGCTTTGTGATAAATTTGTGAAAGATTTTTCCACGGACATGGTCTATTATTGAGACTCTCAATACAATTGAGAGTTATAATCATTA
>JADWMH010000227.1 GCA_015767355.1 Gammaproteobacteria bacterium | reverse complement strand
TACAGGAGCAGATTATGCGTAATCGCGCAGAATTATGCCAGTCATGATTATTGATGTAAAGTCGATTATTATGTAATCAATATAACATAATGAAATAAAAGAAATAAATAACTCATTATCGCTTTTTTGTCATCTCGAACGAATGTGAGAGATCTTATGCATCGCAGCAATAGATCTCTCCCTTTGGTCGAAATGAGAGGCTCCTTTACATCGTTTCGGAAGCATGCGCCATCAGCGAGAAATATTCAGCAAGTTGCATCTCCTGCTTCGGCGTGGTATTGCCATTCAGATAGGCGCATGCACGCTCCTTGCAGTGCTTTCCGTCGGTGAGATAGTCAAGAACCAGATCGGGAATGTCATAGTGATGCATGGTGGGGTAGAGCTGCGGTTTGCCATTTTCAACCACCAGCAGGCGGTTGTAGTAGTAGCTCTTCTCAGAACTGTCCACATAGTCGAGCTCGCGATAGGTGTTCAGTCCATTGCGCAGCGGCGGCACATGATCGCTGATGAGAATAATGATGCTCTCTTTATCCACTTCGATGAGATCGCGCACATAACGGGCAATCGCTTCGGAGCGGTAATAGAACTGGTTGGCAACTCGCTGCAGGTGTTCGTCGGCATAATCCGATTGCACCTGTAAGATTTCGGGGCGCTGTGCCGAATCGAGCCGGTGGGGGGTGTGGCCATAGATGGTTAGTACATAATTTAACAGCGGCTGCTCAGGGTTCTCTTTCAGGGCTGTGGTGACATAGTCGAGATTCTTCTGCAATAGATCACCGTCAAAAATGTAGCCCTCCTCCCCGGAAGGCTCTACATCCAGATAGGTATCAAGCGAAGTGTGTTCGCGGGGAAAATTGGCCTCTTCAAAGCCGATGCCCTTGTAGGCGGGCAGCGTATTGAAGAAGTCGGGTTTATAGCCGTTGGTCGCCACAGTTCGGTAGCCTGAGCGTTCAAGCACACCCGGCATGCAGCTGGTCTTTGCGCCGGTGAAAACGTTGAACTCGATACTGGAGAGTTTGCGCAGCGCTGGTACGCCGCAGAGCACCTCGAATTCCGCCTGTGAGGTTGCGCCGCCGAATACCGGTGAGATAGAGAGCCCGAGTTTGGATCCGAACAGGCTGGCAAAGTCGGGATGCACGGGATTTCGAGTGAACGTCGCCTTCTGAAACAGGGTGGGATCAAGAAAACTTTCCATCACGATCAGGTGTACATTGCGCCGATTGCCATCCTTGCGGATGGCATCTGCCAGCACCTCAGTCTTCTGCTCATAGGCGGGTCGATCGTGATAGGGAGCGGTCTTCTCTGTTGCGCTGATCCGCTCTGCCTCGCGCAGCAGCATCATGCTGTAGCGGCCATTGTTCTCCACACTCATGCGATCAGAGTATGTCACCACCGGGTTGGAGAGTTGCTGAACCCCTGAAGCAAAACTGTCAGGCGCGAAGTGGATGTCAATAACGAGGAGAGCAAGCGGCAAGGCGCCCAGGGCAATGATGCGCGGTTTGCGATAATTGACGGCGAGGAAAAAAATCAGCAGCGGGATGCCCACGCCGATAATCAGCATCAGAGCCTGGCCGGCAGTGAGCACCTGCACAAGTTCGGGCAGCTCCTTGACCTCGATGAGGCGCAGGATTTTGCCGTACATCAGGTAGTAGATGTCATGTATCAGATATCCCAGCAGTACAGGCAGTGCAGCCAGCAATGCACGCCAGCGGCCGGGACGCAGAATGGCATAGAGATAGCTAAAGAGGTAGAGGGCAATCAGCAGCTCGAGCCACTGCTGTGAAAACTTGGAGTCGCTGAGCCCAAAATAATTCGCACTGAACTTTGCATAGAGATAGAGCAGACCGACAAACAGCAGGTAGCGGTTCAGAAGCACCGTGCGCAAGGCGGTGAAGAATTTATTGCTGTCTGCTTTGAACATGGTGATTACTACGGAGATTATTCGGGACGGGATTTACCTAAGCGGTGCTATTATAACAATATGTTGAAAAATATGAAAAAAGTAAAAGTTCTCTTCGTTTGCATGGGAAACATCTGCAGGTCGCCAACAGCACATGGGGTTTTCCGCAAACTGGTGGAGAGTGAAGGGCTGACGGATATCATTGTGATCGATTCAGCCGGAACCCATGCCTATCATGTCGGCAACCCTCCTGATCAGCGCGCGCAGCAGACGGCTCTATATCGAAATCTTGATCTCAGTGATCTCAGGGCGCGCCAGACTGCAGGCGATGATTTTGAACGCTTTGACTACGTGCTTGCCATGGATGAGGACAACTATGCGATTCTTCAAAACGCCTGCCCTGCCGACATGGAGTATAAACTGCGTCTCTTTATGAGTTTTGCGCCTGAGCTGGGTATCCGCGAGGTACCCGATCCCTATTATGGCGGCGACAGGGGATTTGAGCAGGTATTCGATATGATCGAGGCAGCCTCGGAGGGTTTGCTCGATGAGATCAGGCGTAATCTATAAAATCGGGACGTTTCAAACACTCGATCGATCCAACCGTAAGTTCTTACTAAAACCGTGTATTGCTTCGAATAGACGCCTTATCCCCCCTACAAATTCCCAACCACCCTTTCCTGCACCGGCATCCTGCGATTACACATACTTTCTTACTATGTAGATACTTCCAACCTCACAAAACTCATGTGATATAAATAATTGATTCATAGATAGAAAAATATTTGATGCGAATCTGCATGCTAGTTGATTTGTATCATTTTTTTTCAGGCAATCATTATTTATAGTCTACAGATGGAGTTGAATATTGACTGAGCAGACAAACAGGAAGATCAGCAGGACGGCCTTCCTGCGTGGCAGCTGGCGGGGGAAAGATGCTCCGCTTCGGCCTCCATGGTCGCTTGACGAGGCATCCTTTGTCGAGATTTGTGACGGTTGCTCGGCCTGCATCGATGTCTGCCCGGAGCTGGTGTTGGTTCGAGGCAGGGGGCGTTATCCCCTGATCGATTTTTCACGTGGTGAATGCACCTTTTGTCAGCGTTGCGTCGAGGTGTGTAAACCGGCCGCGCTGATTATTGAAGAGGGGCTGCCGCCATGGAACCTGAAGGCAGAAATTGCCGAAAGCTGCCTGGCCATGCAGGCTGTCGTATGCCGCACCTGTGGTGAGCGCTGTGACGAAAATGCAATTCAATTCAAACTGGCGCTGGGTGGAGTCTCCCGGCCCGAACTGGATGTGCAGGCCTGCAATGGATGCGGGGCCTGTATCAAGCCCTGTCCGGTGCAGGCAATCACAATGACACGGGAAAACAGTATGGCGACCACTGATATTGAGACAAATCAAAAAGAGAACGCCGCATTATGAGCATATGCAGTCTGGTTGTACAGGCGCGCCCTGAAAACCTGGCATCGGTGAGTGAAAACCTCTC
>JADWMH010000226.1 GCA_015767355.1 Gammaproteobacteria bacterium | reverse complement strand
AAACTTTTGAAAACCCGCAAACTGAACGGGACTATACGATTCGTATCCGTATGCCTGAATTTACCTGCCTCTGCCCGAAAACCGGACAGCCGGACTTTGCCACACTCTATCTCGACTATGTTCCTGACAAACTCTGTGTTGAGCTGAAGTCGCTGAAGCTCTATATCTGGTCATTCCGTGAGCAGGGAGCCTTCCATGAAGCGGTCACCAACCAGATGCTGAATGAACTGGCGGCGGTTACTCACCCCCGCTTTATGCGCCTGACAGCAGAATTCATGGTGCGCGGCGGCATCTACACAACAGTGGTTGCTGAGCACAAGGCAGCAAACTGGGCGCCGCCTCATAAAATCGAGCTCCCTTGAGGGATGATAGTGAATCATGATTCTGCATCCTGCAGACGATCACCGTAGCGTCCATAGAACCACTTCATGAGAAAGGGCGGCAGCAGCGTGGTGAATGCGATCACCATCACCATGCCCGCGTAAATTTCATTATTGAATATGCCGCTGACTCTTCCCAACTCTGCAAAAATGAGACCAACTTCTCCACGGGGAACCATCGCCATACCGATCACCCACCGTGCAGCCCATGACTCCCTGATAAGAAAGGCGCCAACGAATTTTCCAACGATAGCCGCTGCCAGCAGGACCAGCGAAAACTTCCAGATAAAAGGCGAGCCCCAGTCGATCTCGCGCAGATTCAGGGAAAGCCCCACGAAGACGAAAAATATTGGCGTAAACAGATGCACGATGGGCTTCATCTGATCCTCGATGCGGTGCGCAAAACGCTCATCATTGTGCAGCGCTACACCCAGGGGCAGAAAGAAACGTCTCGACAGGGCCAGGCCAGCGGCAAAACCTCCCAGCAACTCCGGCGCACCCAGGGCATGGGCCAACCAGGCGAAGAACAGTACCAGCGATACAATGGTGGTGGGAAGCAGACCATGAACGACGCTAACCTCATCGAAATGCTTGATGATCAATGAGATCAATTTGGCGGCTACGGGCGCCAGCACGAAAAACGCGCCCACGAACAGCAGCACTTTGCCGGCGTTGATCAGGCTTACTCCTCCGCCGATAGAGAACTCGTAGAGCAGCGCCAACAGCACTACGCCCATGACGTCATCCAGCACGGCCGCACCCAGTACAATCTGCCCCTCGGGCGTCTGCTGCCGCTTGAGATCTGACAGTACACGCACGGTAATGCCGATGCTGGTGGCAGTGAGCGTGCCGCCGATAAACAGAGACACCAGCAGGGACAGCTCCAAAACCCAGTAGCCCAGCACGAAGCCGAACACCAGCGGCAGTACAAACCCCGCTATAGCCACGACGAAGGATTTCATTCCGGTGCGCGCCAGGCGCTTGACGTCTGTCTCCAGCCCAACCTCGAACAGCAGCAGAATAATACCGATTTCCGCCATCAGTTTGATGGCCTCAACCGGCTCGATCCAACCCAGCAGGCTTGGACCCAGCACCACCCCTGCAAACAGCTCTCCGATCACCGAGGGCGCCTGAAGCCGCGTCGCCAGTTCCGCGAACACCCGCGCTGTCAGCAAAATGATCAGCAGGTAAAGAAAAAAGTCATGTGTTTCCATCAAAAACTCTCCATGGCATCATCGTGTACTCATCTGATACTCAAAAGCATAGCAAAACCGGATGGATTTATGCAGTATTATGGCGATCAGATATTTGCCATATTAACCTGTACCGATATACTGCATACTCTTTAAAAGATGCAGATAACGATGCGCATCGATATCACTGGCTTTGACTGAACGGGACCGCATGGAGTGTGCGTCGGCAGGAAGATAAGGCAGGCCAAATCACCGGCTTTCGATGAAACTGCACAACGACAACACTCAAACCAAACATTTCATCTAAATTTACGCTTCTGACATGACACATTATCTTCTTGGCTGGGTTCTGCTGATGTCCTGGGTCATACAACCTGCCCAGGCGCTGGATTACTCGCTTCCCGATATGGGCGATTCATCAGGCGCCTATCTTGACGCACGCCTTGAAAACAAGCTCGGAGATGCATTCATGCGCTATGTCCGGGCCAGCAGCGAGGTGATCGATGATCCGCTGCTCAGCTCCTATATCCAGGGCCTCGGCGATAAACTCAGCAGACACAGCGATGCGCGCGGGCGTTCGTTTCACTTTTTTCTGGTCAAAAATCCCATAATCAACGCCTTTGCCGGCCCCGGAGGGAATATCGGAATTCACACCGGACTGGTGATGGAGTCGCAAACGGAGAGTGAATTGGCCGCCGTTGTTGCCCATGAGATCGCTCATGTCAGTCAACACCATCTGGCGCGCATGATCCAGGCCGCAGACCAGATGACACTGCCGGCTGCCGGCTTGCTGCTTGCTGCAATTCTGCTCGGCGTAGCCGGCGCCGGCAGCGCTGCAGCTGCCGCTCTTATCGGCGGTCAGGCGGCCCTGATGCAGAAACAGATTAATTTTACCCGCTCCAACGAGCGGGAAGCGGACAACATCGGCATGAAGATCCTATCCCGCTCGAAATTCGATGCACGCGCCATGGGAGTTTTTTTCCAGCGCATGGGACGCGCCAGCAATCGCAGCGGCGCCATGGCCATGCCTGAGTTTCTTCTAAGCCACCCGGTCACTTCGGATCGCATTGCCGATGCACTGGCGCGCGCCGAGAAATACCCCTACCGCCAGACAAAAGAGGATCTGAGCTATCACTTCACCAAGGCAACTCTGCGGGCGCAGCAGTTTGGAAGCTCACGCAGCGCCATTCGCCACTTTGAATCAACGCTGCGCGACGGCCGCTACCGCAATGAGGATGCCGACCGCTACGGTTATGTCATTGCCCTGAAGCGCGGCAGACAATACGCCAGGGCGCAGCAGGAGCTCGCAAAGGTGCTCAGGCGCCACCCTTCCCACACTTTTTTGCTGGTGACAAAGGCGCGCCTGACGCTGGCGCAGGGGAAAAAAGAGAGCGCGGTCTCGATCATGCGCTCGATTCTGAAGCGCAAGCCGGGTGATTATTATATGACGCTGGCAACAGCGGACATCATGCTCAAGGCGCGGCAGCCGAAAAGCGCCTACCGGCTGTTGAAGAAGTTCTCCCGTTCTCACTCTGATGACGCCTATGTAATGCGCTTGCTGTCGCGCGCCGCTGCCGGCAGCGGCAAAAAGGCGGAGTCCCATTCGGCGCTGGCCGAATACCACTATCTGCGCGGTGAATCCGATGTCGCCGTACAGCAGCTTCGCATTGCGTTGAAAACACCCGGTCTCAGCTTCCAGAAGAAATCAAAATATGAAGCGAGATCACGGCAGATCGATGCGGAGAT
Organism: Gammaproteobacteria bacterium; assembly: GCA_015767355.1. Classification (GTDB taxonomy): domain Bacteria; phylum Pseudomonadota; class Gammaproteobacteria; order Chromatiales; family Chromatiaceae; genus Sva-25. The sequence goes on along the minus strand of JADWMH010000226.1, from coordinate 85 downwards.
TCGTGCTTTGAAGAAGAAAAAGGGATCGGGAAAAAAGCAGTTTTAAACATATGCAATACAATACATAGGATGTGTTGAGGAACGA
>JADWMH010000225.1 GCA_015767355.1 Gammaproteobacteria bacterium | reverse complement strand
TTATGAAAAATCCAAACTACCTGATCTGGATCGATCTGGAGATGACCGGTCTGGATACAGACAGGGACCTGATCATCGAGATCGCAACAGTGATTACCGATGCTCAGCTCGATACCGTGGCTGAAGGCCCGGTGGTCGCGATTAAGCAGCCTGCTGCGGTTATCGAGGCGATGGATGAGTGGAATACCACCACGCACACTGAATCAGGGTTGATAGAGCGAATACATAACAGTGGGTACAGTGTCGAGCAGGCGGAGAAGCTGACGCTGGATTTTATTAAGGAGCACGTGCCGGCGGGCGAGTCCCCCATGTGCGGCAACTCCATCTGTCAGGACCGCCGCTTCATGGCGCGACTGATGCCGACCCTGGAGCAGTACTTCCACTACCGCAACCTGGATGTCAGCTCCATCAAGGAGCTGGTCAGGCGCTGGGAACCTGAGATTGCCGATGCGATGAAAAAAAATATGCGTCATCAGGCGCTTGATGATGTCTATGACTCGATCGACGAACTGAAGTATTATCGCCAGCATGTCTTCACTATCTGACGAATGACGCAATCAATCAGTCACATCAACACAGGAAGAGCACTATTCAACCAACAATCATCCCCCGTCCGAAACACGATATCTCGCGGGCGAATATCTCAAAGAATTCTGTCAAGGTGCTCTACCGTCTGCATAACGCAGGTTATGAAGCCTACCTGGTTGGCGGCGCTGTGCGCGATCTGCTGCTTGGACACCGTCCCAAGGATTTTGATATCGCCACTGACGCCAAGCCTGAAGAGGTCAAGCAGCTGTTTCGCAACTGCCGCCTGATCGGACGGCGCTTTCGCCTCGCGCATGTCTTTTTCGGACGTGAAATCATCGAGGTGGCGACCTTCAGAGGGGGAGAGCCTACTGAAAGCAGCGATCATCAAAGCGACGAGGGCATGATTCTTCGGGACAACGTCTACGGAACCCTCGAGGAAGATGCGTTGCGGCGTGATTTTACAGTCAACGCACTCTATTACAATATTGCAGACTTCTCCATCGTCGACTACTGGGGCGGCATCGGCGATCTTGAGGATGCTCTGTTGCGCCTGCTTGGTGATCCGCAAACACGCTATCGCGAAGATCCGGTACGCATGCTGCGTGCTGCGCGTTTTGCCGCCAAGCTGGATTTCGAGATTGAAGAGGAGACTGCAAAACCCATCTATGAGCTTGGGGGCTTGCTTGATGGAGTCCCGGATGCACGTCTTTTCGATGAAATATTGAAGCTGTTGATGGCCGGACAGGCGCATGTCAGTTTCAGGATTTTGCAGAAGTACAAGCTGCTTTCCCATCTGTTCCCCCAGACTGCAGATGCTCTCGATGGCGAGTTTGCCGAACGCACCGCGCAGATGCTCAACCAGGGGTTGCTGAATACAGATCAGCGGATCGCCAATGAGATGCCGGTGACGCCCGCATTTCTGTTCGCGGTGATGCTGTGGGAGCCTGTGCGCGCCCAGGCGGAAATTAATCGTGATGAGAAGGGAATGCCGGCTATTCCCGCACTACAGCGCGCCGCCTCAAAAGTTTTATCCAGCCAGGCTCAGGTCATCCCGATTCATAAACGCTATACCATCATGATGAATGAGATCTGGTCATTGCAGCCGCGCTTTCTCAATCGCAGGGGCAAGCGGCCGAATCGCCTCTTCGCAAATCAGCGATTTCGCGCAGCCTATGATTTCCTGCTGCTGCGCGCGCAGTGCGGTGAAATCGAACAGGAGGTGGCGCAGTGGTGGACTGATTACCAGGTGGACCACCCGGACGCCCACAAGCATCAGCCGAACACCCGCACGCGCCGCCAACGCCGTCGTCCACGCAACAGTAGAGGCAAGAGCAAAAATTCTTGATTGATCATCATCTTTGCAAATGATTAAAAATACCATGATTTCTCTCGCCAAGACGCTAAGCTCGCAAAGTAGAACCCTTTGCGTCTTCGCCTACAGGGATCGTAGGTGAGGGGCGTGAGCAGGACGCGGAAGCTTTGCGAGAGGCAGGGAATGTCTTCACACTCCATCAGTCTGTGACTTGGCCTCGTTAAACGCTCATGGCCACTGCCTACATCGGTCTCGGCAGCAATCTGGGGCATCCCCGTCAACACATAAAGGATGCGCTTGCAGAGCTGGGGGCTCTTGATCAAACAACGCTGCTGACGGCATCGAGTCTCTACTGCAGCCCGCCCATGGGTCCTGCTGACCAGCCCGATTACATCAATGCCGTAGCCCAGATAGCTACCACACTGCAGCCGCAGCAACTCCTCGAAGCGCTGCAGGGCATCGAGCAGGCGCATCATCGCAAGCGCAAGCGTCACTGGGGAGAACGCACCCTGGATCTTGATCTGCTGCTCTATGATGATCTCGAGATGTTAACGCCTCAGTTGCAGATTCCTCATCCTGGCATTATACAGAGAGCTTTCGTGCTGCTGCCATTGCTTGAAATTGCCCCGCAGATAGTTATCCCTGGAAAAGGAGCGGCGCTGGGTTATCTTTCAAACCTGAAGGATCAGGAGATTGTAAAACTGGAAGATCACTGAAAAACATTTTTTCCACAGATGTACACAGATAAACACGGATCTAAAGAGCCTCTTGCGAAACTCTAAAATACGTCATTCCGGCGAAGGCCGGAATCCAGTAAATCAACTACTTGCGGATTAAGATCTATGGATTCCGGCTAAAAACATGCCGGAATGACGGGGTTTTGCAAGAGGCTCTAATAATATGAAAAAATCTGTGTGCATCCGTGTTCATCTGTGGATTAACTTCCATATTGGAGAGAGATTGCCGCGCTCCGCTCGCAATGACATGGTTTTCCTAAAACTTAAAACCTCACTATCGTCTATGCTTACAGCATGCTGCGGCTAAAAAACAACGAGCACTCCTATGGCCTGGTCGTCATTCTCCTGCACTGGCTGATTGCCGTTTGCCTGATCGCGCTGTTTGCATCGGGGTTGTGGATGACCACTCTTGACTATTACGATCCCTGGTATCACCGGGCGCCTGCGCTGCACATCTCAGTTGGTGTTGTAGTCACATTGCTGGTGCTATTGCGCATTTTCTGGTCGCTTTTCAGCCAGTCTCCACAACAGCTTGCCGGCAGGGTATCCATGCTTATGGCGCAGGCAATGCATGTTTTTCTGCATCTGCTGCCTCTATTGATTGCTGTGAGTGGCTATTTGATGGTGACTGCAGAGGGGCAGGGAGTTGCTGTGTTCTCTCTGTTTGAACTGCCGCCGCTGCTGGAGGCTGCGAGTGAGCGCGCCGACAGCGCCGGTAAATTTCATTTATGGTGCGCCTGGAGTCTGATAATCTTGTCGCTGGCGCATGCGATAGCGGCTGCTTATCATCATATTGTGTTGCATGATGCGGTTTTAATGCGTATGTTTGGATGCAACT
>JADWMH010000224.1 GCA_015767355.1 Gammaproteobacteria bacterium | reverse complement strand
GCAGTCCGTATCGAAATGCATTCACCATATAGAGAATCGGGTTCGCCAGGGAGACAGTTTGCCAGAACTCCGGCAGCAGGTGGATGGAGTAGAAGACGCCGCCCAGATAGGTCAGAGGCGTCAGGATAAAAGTTGGAACGATTGAAATATCGTCAAAACTGTTGGCGTAAACTGCATTGATGAAACCGGTCAGTGAAAACAGCACCGAGGTTAGAAAAAAAACAGCTGTTGCGATCATGTAGCTGTGTATAGCGAGATCCGTAAACAACATGGAGATCACTGTCACGACTACACCTACCAGCATACCGCGCGCTACCCCCCCACTCACATAACCCGCCAGGATAATCCAGTTAGGCACAGGTGATATGAGGATCTCCTCGACATGGTGCATAAACTTGGCCTGGTAGAAACTGGCGACAACATTGGCGTAGGAGTTGGTAATGACAGACATCAACACCAGACCCGGCACGATAAAATCAATATAGTCGAGACCATCCATCTTGCCGATGCGCTCGCCAATCAGTTGCCCGAAGATGACGAAATAGAGTGTCATGGTAATGGCCGGCGGCAGTACGGTTTGCGGCCAGATACGAATGAAGCGCAAAAATTCCTTGATGAGGATGGTCTTGAATGGAATCCAGTAGATATCGCGCCTCACTGCTGCTCACCATCATCGCTGGTCAACTCCAGGAAGAGTTGCTCCAGGCGGTTCTGTTTGTTGCGCATGCTCGAGACCTCCAGTTTGCTCTCCGCCAAGCGGCAAAACAGATCTGTCAGACTCTGCCCCTGCCTGACCGCCACCTCAAGCGTCGTTGCATCGCGTTTCAAGACATCAAAGCCCTCAAGCTCAGGCGCAGCATCGAGCGGTTGCATCAGATTCAGCACAAAGGATTGCTGGTGCAATTTTGCCAGCAGAGAGTTCATTGAACTCTGCTCGACAATTTCGCCGCGATGGATAATCGCTATGTTGCGGCACAGGCTCTCCGCCTCTTCCAGATAGTGCGTCGTGAGGATGATGGTTGTTCCCTGCTCATTGAGCTGGCGCAGAAATTTCCACATGGAGAGACGAATTTCGATATCGACACCGGCTGTTGGTTCATCAAGAATCAACAGACGCGGTTTATGCACCAGGGCGCGGGCAATCATCAGGCGGCGCTTCATACCGCCGGAGAGTTTACGCGCCATGGTGGTGCGCTTGTCCCACAACTTAAGCTGCCGCAGGAGTTCCTCGGTTCGCTGCCACGCCTGTTCACGCGGAATCCCCTGGTAACCCGCCTGGTTGACGAGGATCTCTCCGATCGGTTCCCACTGGTTGAAATTGTACTCCTGGGGCACAAGTCCGATATGGCGTTTGACCTGAATCGGATCACTATCCAGGTCGTCGCCAAAGACAGAGATTCTGCCTGATGTTTTATTGATCAGTGAACAGATAATGCCGATGGCAGTCGACTTTCCCGCCCCGTTGGGACCAAGCAATGCAAAAAAGTCGCCTTTCTCAACAGATAAGTCGATCCCTTTCAAGGCGTGAAAACCGCCCCTGTAGCGTTTGTGGAGATCAGTGATCGAGAGAGCGGTCATGGGCGCTGAAAAAACAGCTCTGCCAGTTTTGCTCCCGGATCATCGGCGCGCATGAACGCCTCTCCGACCAGGAAGGCGTTCACCGCGTTTACCCGCATCAGCTTGACATCCTCAACAGCATGAATGCCGCTTTCGGTGACTACAATGCGGTCGTCCGGTACCTGTTTGAGCAGCTCCAGCGTGGTTTCTAGAGAGACTTCAAAGGTGCGCAGGTTGCGGTTATTGATACCGATGAGCCGGTTAGGAAGTTGCAGCGCACGCTCAAGCTCCGCAGCATCATGCACTTCCACCAATACATCCATGCCAAGAAAATGCGCCAGATCATTCAGGTTTTTTAATTGTTGATCGTCCAGTGATGCCGCAATCAGTAGGATGCAGTCGGCCTCCATGGCCCTGGCTTCATAGACCTGGTATTCATCAATAATGAAATCCTTGCGAATAACCGGAAGTGAACAGGCGGCTCGCGCCTCCTTGAGATAGGCTTCACTGCCCTGAAAGAAATCCCTGTCGGTCAACACCGAGATGCAAGCTGCGCCGCCGGATTCATAGCTTGCTGCAATAGCGGCAGGATCAAAATCTTCGCGCAGCACTCCCTTCGAGGGAGAAGCTTTCTTGATTTCAGCGATCACAGCCGCTTTACCGGAGGCAATCTTCGCAGCCAGGGCATTGGCAAAACCACGTGGTGCATCCTGACTGTGTAACAGAGTCTTCAGTTGATCCAGCGGCAAACTCTTTTTGCACTGCGCTATCTCTTCCAGCTTGCGCGCGTTGATCCTGTTCAGGATATCAGGAGTATCACTCATGTTCGCACCATCAGGTAAAACGCTGCGTGCAGGCAATCAGCTGCTCCAGCTTCTCCATGGCGGCGCCGCTGCTAATCGCTGCAGATGCCGTATCAACCCCCTGCTTGAGGGTAACGGCTATACCTGCTGTATAGATCGCGGCTCCGGCATTCAGAGAGACGATATCACGCGCAGGCCCGGCCTTGTTGGAAAGCACATCCTGAATCATTTGCAGGCTTTGCTGCACGCTCCCGGCCCTGATCTTCTCCAGCGGCTGATACTGCATGCCAAACTCTTCCGGCGAAATGCGGTTATGGGATATCTGTCCCTCTTTCAACTCCACGATATCTGTTTTCTCTGCAATGCTGATCTCATCAAGCCCGTCCCGGGCATGCACAACCATGACATGACGACTGCCCAGATTTTTCAGAACTTCAGCAATTGGTTCAAGCAACTTGCTGGAGAAGACACCAATCACCTGATTCGGCGCTCCTGCCGGGTTTGTCAGTGGTCCCAGTACATTAAAGATGGTGCGCACGCCCATCTCACGGCGCGGACCAATGGCATGTTTCATGGCGCTGTGATGCGCCGGCGCAAACATAAAACCTATGCCGGTCTCCTGAATACACTCACTCACCTGCTCGGGAGTGATATCCAACCTGACACCGGCCGCCTCGAGAACATCAGCGCTGCCGGACTTGGAGGAGATCGAACGATTGCCATGCTTGGCAACTCTGGCGCCCGCAGCTGCAGTGACAAATGCACTGGCGGTGGAGATATTAAATGTACCGGATGAGTCACCGCCGGTGCCGCAGGTATCGACCATATTATCATGCGGCGCCGATACCCTTTCTGCCAGATCACGCATCACTTTTGCCGCAGCTGTGATCTCGGTCACAGTTTCGCCTTTCATGCGCAGACCAATCAGAAAACCACCGATCTGCGCCGGAGTCGCTCCACCGGTCATAATGGTGCGCATCACATCCGTCATCTCAAAATCAAGCAGATCGGTTCGATCAACCACCCGCTGAATTGCTTCTTGTATTTTCATGAAAACCT
>JADWMH010000223.1 GCA_015767355.1 Gammaproteobacteria bacterium | reverse complement strand
TCAACACCGGCATTCTTGAAATCAGAGCGTGAAGCAAGTTTGATCTTCAGTGCTGAGAGCTCATCCGCTTTGACTCCCTGCAGGTCAATTGTTGCTTTCAGCGGCTGGTTAATAAAGGAGTGAACATGAATCTGGCCCAGCGTCAAGGCATGGGCGCCGCTTGAAAGCATGATCAGAAGTGAAGGAATCGTCAGTCGCTTTAGCATATTGTTTCTCTACTACTCAAGGTGCAATAAAAATCTTCAGGAGACATCTATCTACTGGAGAGGATCGCCAGCATTCTTCGCAAAGGCTCCGCAGCTCCCCACAGAAGCTGATCACCCACGGTAAAAGCCGACAGATACTCCGGACCCATGTTCATTTTCCGCAATCTGCCGACCGGCACGGACAATGTGCCTGTTACCGCTGCAGGAGTTAACTCCCGCACACTCAATTCGCGTTCATTGGGGATCACTTTGACCCACTGGTTAGCAGATGCAAGGATGGATTCGATCTCATCCATGGGAATATCGCCCTTCAACTTGATGGTCAACGCCTGACTGTGGGAGCGCATCGCTCCAATTCTGACACATAAGCCGTCAATAGGTACAGGATTACCAGCGGATCCAAGAATTTTGTTGGATTCCACGCCACCTTTCCACTCCTCCTTACTCTGCCCGTTATCCAGGCGCACATCGATCCATGGAAGCAGGCTGCCAGCCAGCGGTGCGCCAAACTGTGCAGTTGGAAATTCATCACCGCGTATGGCGTTGGAAACAGCGCGATCAATATCAAGGATTGCAGATGAGGGATCTTGCAGCTTGTCAGCAACAGATGCATGTACTGCGCCCATCTGGGAGATCAGTTCCCGCATGTTGCGCGCGCCTGCGCCGGAAGCCGCCTGGTAGGTCATCGCTGTCGCCCACTCCACCATCTCTTCACGGAAGAGTCCACCCAGCGCCATCAGCATCAGACTGACCGTACAGTTGCCGCCGATGAAGTCCCTTTTGCCATCTGTCAGCGCCTGGTCTATGACATCGCGGTTCACAGGGTCAAGCACGATGATGCTGTGATCCTGCATGCGCAGAGATGAGGCCGCATCGATCCAGTAGCCCTTCCATCCGCTGGAGCGCAACTTTTGAAACACAGAGTTGGTGTAATCACCACCCTGGCAGGTGACGATGGCATCCATGGCTTTCAGTTCATCGATATCCATGGCGTCCTTGAGCAGTGGAATCTCCCTGCCAATATCCGGCCCCTGCTGCCCCACCTGGGAGGTGGTGAAAAAAACCGGCTCATCGATTACATCGAAATCATGCTCTTCACGCATGCGGTCCATCAAAACCGAACCGACCATGCCCCGCCATCCAACAAAACCAACACGTTTCATCTAACTAACCTGTGTACAAATTACGAAAAGCAACTTCAAAAGATTATTACCACGAAAGGCTCGAAAATCACGAAAAAAGAGAGAAATTGCTCGTCATTGCGAGGAGCCTGCGACGAAGCAATCTCCTATGGCGCAACGTAGATAGAGATTGCCACGCTGCGCTCGCAATGACTGTTATAGCGCAGCTACCACTGCGTCGCCCATGGCATCTGTGCCTACTTCTGTCATTCCATCGGACATGATATCAGCTGTGCGCAATCCGGCGTCGAGAACCTGGTTCACTGCTTTTTCGACACGCCCGGCCATTTCAGGCTGATCCAGCGTATAGCGCAGCATCATGGCGACTGAAAGAATCGTCGCCAGCGGATTTGCCCTGTTCTGACCGGCAATATCCGGGGCCGACCCATGAATCGGCTCATACATCCCCTTGCTGTTCTCATCCAGTGAGGCTGACGGCAGCATGCCGATGGAGCCGGTCAGCATCGCCGCAGCATCGGAGAGAATATCGCCAAACATATTGGTGGTGACCATCACATCGAACTGTTTCGGCGCCCTCACCAATTGCATTGCCGCATTATCCACGTACATGTGTTCAAGTTCCACATCGGGATAATCCGCAGCAGCAGTGGTGACGACTTCACGCCACAACTCGGTGCACTCCAGCACATTAGCCTTGTCCACCGAACAGAGTCGCCCGCCGCGTTTCATGGCGATATCGAAAGCGACCCGGCTGATGCGGTCAACCTCGGACTCCGTGTAGACGAGGGTGTTAAATCCCTGGCGTTCACCACTCTCCAGTTTGCGCACACCGCGCGGTTCGCCAAAATAGATGCCGCCGGTGAGTTCCCGCACGATCATGATGTCGAGACCGGAAACAATCTCGGGTTTCAATGAGGATGCATCTGCGAGCTGCGGATAGAGAATGGCCGGACGCAGATTGGCAAACAGATTGAGTCCGGCGCGCAAGCCCAGCAGCCCCTTCTCCGGGCGAATCGAGATATCCAGACCCTCCCATTTGGTTCCGCCGACAGCGCCCAGCAGAATCGCATCACACTCTTTCGCCAACTCCAGGGTCGCATCAGGCAACGGATGACCTGTCGCATCGATAGCCGCTCCCCCGACCAACGCTTCATCCATCGTAATGTCGAGAGCATGATCATCGCGCAGTGTTGCGAGAACCTTGACAGCTTCAGTCACGATCTCCGGACCGATGCCGTCACCGGGAAGAATTAATAGTTTTTTACTCATTTATTTTACCTTGTTTGTTTTTTCCACGGATGCACACAGATGAACACAGATAAAATAATTTCTCAGTAACCCCGTGCATCCGCTCCTTCATAGGATGTGCAGAGGCACGAGGCGCATCAAACACTCTGGTTACCACGCAGGAGCGTGGGAACGAGGGATATCTGTGTTCATCCGTGTGCATCTGTGGATATTTACTTATTTACGCAAATAACCACGGCGCCTGCTGCCTGCGTTTATCCTCGTATGCATCAATCGCATCAACATGCTGCAGCGTCAAACCGATATCATCCAGTCCCTCGAGCATACAGTGCCTGCGAAAAGGATCCACCTCAAAGCCGATCACTTCATCACCCACACGCAGCTGCTGCTGATCAAGATCAACATCGATGTGCAGTGCCTGATCGCCGCCAGCCTTATTGAAGAGGCTATCGATGACTTCCGTATCGAGCACAATCGGCAGGATGCTGTTCTTGAAACAGTTGTTGTAGAAGATATCTGCATAACTCGGAGCAATGATGACACGAAAGCCATAATCAGCAAGCGCCCAGGGGGCATGCTCACGGGAAGAGCCGCATCCGAAATTTTCCCGCGCAAGCAGTATCGATGCCCCCTGATAGCGCGGATCATTGAGAACGAAGTCAGGGTTCGGCTGGCGCTTGCTGTTATCCATCCCGGGTTCACCATGATCTAGATAGCGCCACTCATCGAACAGATTAGGGCCGAAACCACTGCGTTTGATCGATTTCAAAAACTGCTTTGGAATAATGGCGTCTGTATCCACATTAGCGCGATCCAACGGACACA
>JADWMH010000222.1 GCA_015767355.1 Gammaproteobacteria bacterium | reverse complement strand
GCTGTTCGGCAAGGTTGCCCTTGACATCGACGATGAGTTTTTTGACAAAGAGTTCGATGCGGTCAAACAGGATGCGCATGTGCGCGAGGATGTCGGACTCTCTGCGGATAACCTCAAGGAGGTGAGTGAGCGTTTTCTCAAAGTGATCGAGGAGCAGACCGGCCGTCCTTTTCCTGAAGACCCCTATGAGCAGCTTGAAATTTCGATCAAGGCAGTGTTCAACTCCTGGTCAGGCAAGCGGGCTGTCGATTACCGTCGGGAGTTCAACATCACCCCGGAGATGGCGAATGGAACCGCAGTCAATATCTGCACCATGGTGTTCGGCAATCGTGGTGATGATTCGGGAACGGGCGTCGCCTTTACCCGCAACCCCGGCACCGGCAACAACAAGCTGTTTGGTGAATACCTGGTCAATGCCCAGGGTGAAGATGTCGTAGCCGGCATTCGTACGCCCAAGCAGATTGCAGAGCTGGCCGATGAGATGCCGGAAATGGCGCGTCAGCTTGAGCAGCTGCGCCAGAACCTTGAAGAGCACTACTGCGAAGTCCAGGATTTTGAATTTACCATCGAGAGAGAAATTCTTTACTGTTTGCAGACCCGCAACGGCAAGATGAACGCCGCCGCGATGGTGCGCACTTCGGTGGAGATGGAGCAGGAGGGGCTGATCAGCAGGGATGAGGCGCTGCTGCGCGTTGATCCTGCCATTCTGGAACAGATGCTCTATCCACAGCTGGATCCCGACAACAAGACCGAGCCATTGGCGCAGGGCTTGGCTGCATCCCCGGGCGCTGCCTGTGGTCATGCGGTCTTCGATGCCGACCGTGCTGAAACGCTTGGCCGTGACGGTGGCCAGCGGGTGATTCTGTTGCGTGAAGAGACCAAACCGGAAGATATCCACGGATTCTTTGCATCAGAAGGTATCCTGACCAGCCGCGGCGGCAAAACATCCCACGCAGCTGTCGTTGCCCGGAGCATGGGAAAACCCTGTGTTGCCGGCGCAGAAGACGTTTCGGTGGATGTCTCCAAGCGGGAAGCCTATGTGGGAGATGCTGTCATCAAGGAGGGTGATCTGATCACTATCGACGGCAGCAACGGAGATGTCTATCTTGGCGAAATTGCCACGGTTGAACCGGAATTTACCCCGGAGCTGGTGATATTGCTGGAGTGGGCGGACGATGCGGCGAAATTGTTAGTGATGGCGAATGCCGATACCCCGGATGATGCGCAGCGTGCTGTCACATACGGCGCCAGAGGAATAGGCTTGTGCCGTACAGAGCGCATGTTCAATTCCATTGAACGCCTGCCGATCGTGATCGAAATGATCGTTGCAGAAACCAGTGAAGAGCGTAAGGCTGCGCTGGATAAACTGCTGCCGATGCAGCGCGAAGATTTCAAGGGGCTGTTCAAGGCGATGTCTCCGTATCCGGTAACCATCCGCCTGCTGGATCCGCCGATCCATGAATTCCTGCCGTCCGAGCGTCAACTGATAGTAGATCTGGAAAATCTCTATCATCTGCGGCGCTCAGTTTCAGGAATGGATATTCTCGCCGGAACCATGGCGTTGCTGCACTCTCCTGAAGATGCGCGCAGGGAGGCTGCAGAGATGCGCGGTTATATCGAACTGCATGTGGTTGAAGAGGCGATCGCCAAGAAAGAGACCATGCTGAAGAAGGTGCGAGTGTTGTATGAAACCAACCCCATGCTGGGACACCGCGGTGTGCGCCTGGGGATCACTTTTCCTGAAATCTACGCGATGCAGATTCGCGCCGTTCTCGAGGCGACAGCCGAGTGCGCCAAAGAGGGAGTCGAGATACATCCCCAGGTGATGGTGCCGCAGGTATGTACGGCTGAAGAGCTGAAACATGTCAAGAAATCAGCAGACATTATCCTCAAGGAGGTGGAAGCTGCTGTTGGCAAAGAGGTTGAGTTCCATTTCGGCACTATGATCGAAGTTGTACGCGCCTGTATGCGCGCTGACTCACTGGCTGAAGAGGCAGATTTCTTCTCCTTCGGCACCAACGACCTGACTCAGGCGACATTCTCCTTCTCGCGTGAAGATGCAGAGAACAAGTTTCTGCCGATGTATAACGATAATGGCATACTTCAGGACAATCCCTTCGAAGTACTGGATGTCAAAGGTGTCGGTAAACTCATGGAACTTGCAGTCAAGTGGGGACGCGAAGTGCGTCCGGATCTAAAAGTCGGGATCTGCGGTGAACACGGTGGACATCCGGCCTCTATCAATTTCTGCCAGAAAGCAGGATTGAACTACGTCTCCTGCTCGGCCCCAAGAGTCCCGGTAGCAAGACTTGCTGCGGCACATGCGGCGTTGATGAAGTAAAGTCGCGAGTTGTTCCCACGATGAACGTGGGAACTCTGTTTTTAAGAGGCCTGTGACAAACGAGAATCATTTGTCACCGGCCTCTTTTTTTGAAAATCTCGCTCCAGTAAGCTACTATGTAATACATAGTATTCATCCATATTGAGGTGTCTTAATGAGCGTAACCAGTGTAAGGCTACACCCAGAGATTGAAAATCCTCTCAAAGATCTGGCTAAAAAACTGGATAGAAGCAAAAACTACCTCATTAATCAGGCGATTGAGGAGTTTATTGCGCGTCAATCACTCGAAAATGAAAGGTGGGAAGAAACTCTCCAGGCCATTCGCTCCATCGAGGCTGGAAAGCGTGTTGAGGAAAAGGCGGTTTCCCATTGGCTGGATAGTTGGGGCAGTGAAAATGAGTATGAACCACCGCGAACATGAGGATCTATTATTCCCCGGAATCAATTGAAGATTTACGGCGACTCAGAGAATTCATTGAGATCAAGAATCCCACAGCAGCACAAAAAATTGCTGCCTCCATATCGAAGGGCATTAAGCAACTCAACTCTTTCCCCTACTTGGGGGTCAAGGTTCCTAAAGCACCGAATCCTGAAGTGATTCGGGATCTTATTATCGGAAACTACATAGTTTGCTATCTTGTAAACGATGAAGAGATATATGTTTTACGGGTCTGGGACCATAAGGAAAATCGCTTGTAAAGGGGTGGTGACAAATGAGAAATATTTGTCTATGCCCTTTTATGATTTTACTCGAATACTGAATCGTAGCGTGATGTGAAAAAATGCTTTTGGAAGATAGATGGATATCGCTATTGTAAATGCTGATTATTTGAAAGAGAGGCATGCTGAGGAGATTGGTTTGTTGATGGATAGCTATGCTGCTGATCCAATGGGAGGGGGGAAATCTCTGACACAACAAGTAAAATATAATATAGCGAAAGAGTTGTCTAAACTTCCTTATGCATTTAGCGTTATTGGTTATATTGATGGTATGGCTGCGGGGTTGATAAACTGCTTCGAACTTTTTTCTACATTTTCATGCAGACCACTAATCAATATTCATGATGTGATTGTTTTGAAAGAGCA
>JADWMH010000221.1 GCA_015767355.1 Gammaproteobacteria bacterium | reverse complement strand
GCGTATCGCCGGCCGCCTGGCGGCACAGGTGCTGGAGATGATCGAACCCCATGTCGTTCCCGGGGCCACCACGGATGAGCTGGATCGAATCTGTCATGATTATATCGTCGATCAACAGCAGGCGATCCCCGCTCCTCTCAACTATCACGGTTTCCCCAAATCGATCTGCACTTCGGTCAATCACCAGGTATGTCATGGCATTCCGGGCGGCAAAAAACTCAAGAGTGGCGATATTATCAATATCGACATCACTGTGATCAAGGATGGCTTTCATGGCGATACCAGCAAGATGTTTGCCGTCGGCAACGCCTCGGTGCTCGCCAAACGTCTGATACAAACAACCCAGGACGCCATGTGGCGAGGCATCGACATGGTGGCGCCCGGCGTCAAACTTGGAGATATTGGTCATGCAATCCAGCAGCTCGCCGAAGCTGCCGGCTTCTCTATTGTGCGTGAATATTGCGGGCATGGCATTGGAAGAAATTTTCACGAAGACCCGCAGATCATGCACTATGGGAAACCCGGTAGCGGCATGGAGTTGCGCGCAGGCATGTGCTTTACCATAGAACCCATGGTCAATGCCGGCAAGGCTCCGATCAGGCTGCTGCCGGATCAATGGACCGTTGTCACAAAGGACAGAAAACTATCCGCCCAGTGGGAACACACCCTGCTGGTCACTGAGAGCGGCCATGATGTGCTCACACTGCGTGACGAAGAGTGATGACAATCTCAACCATTCAGCAGCAATTGCTCGCGGCAGTTGACGAGGCCGGCCCGGACGTTGCACAGATCCGTGCAGCTCTTACCCGGGCCAGCGAGCAACTTGACAAGATGTTTCTCGACAATGCCCCCATCCGCGAACTGGTGAATGGACGCGCTGCCCTCGTGGATGCACTGCTGCAGAATCTGTGGAAGGGCCATTTTGATGAACCCCTGGACATCGCTCTTGTTGCCGTAGGTGGTTACGGCCGTGGGGAACTGCATCCCGCTTCCGATATCGACCTGCTGATTCTGCTGGGCAACACGGATGATGAAGAGATTGCCATGCTTCTCTCATCCTTTATCACCTTGTTATGGGACATCGGACTGCATGTCGGGCAAAGTGTACGCACCCTGCAGGAGTGCCGTGAAGAGGCGCTAAAAGATATCACTGTTGCCACAAACCTGATGGAGGCGCGATTTCTGTGCGGCAACAGCAAACTTGTCGATCAAATGCTGGAGCAGACCGGACCACAAAATATGTGGCCCTCCGATCTCTTTTTCAAAGCCAAGTGGCAGGAGCAACAGCAGCGTCACCTCAAATATGACGACACCGCCCACTCACTTGAACCCAATGTCAAGGAGGGCCCCGGAGGATTGCGTGACATGCAGATGATCGGCTGGGTGGCAAAACGCCACTTCTGCGTCCCCTCTTTAAGAGGGCTGGTGAAGCATCACTTTCTCACCCCGAACGAATACCAAACGCTGAAAAAAGAGGAGGCGCACTTGTGGCGGGTTCGTTTTTCCCTGCACATGACAACCGGACGGGCGGAAGACCGCCTGCTGTTTGACTATCAGCGCACACTTGCAACCCTGTTTGGTTACGAAGATGATGATGTCGAACTGGGTGTCGAAAAATTCATGCAGCGCTATTACCTGGCGGTCACTGAACTGCAGCGTCTCAACGAGATGCTGCTGCAATATTTTCAGGAGACAATTCTGCTGAAAAACAAGCTGCAGCCGCCGTGCATCATCAACAACCGTTTTCAAACGCGCAACGGCTTCCTCGAAGTGCGCGACAAACAGCTCTTCAGCCATCGTCCGATTATCATGCTGGAGCTGTTTCTATTGATGACGCAGGACAGCAGCATCAAGGGAGTGCGCGCCTCCACTATTCGCCAGATTCGCGAGCACCTGCATCTGATCGACGCCAGGCTGCGCACTAATCACAAGGCCCAGCAGCTCTTTCTGGAAATTCTGAAGCAGCCGCAGGGCGTTTTCCATGCACTGCGCCGCATGAACCGCTACGGCGTCCTCGCCGCCTATATTCCGGACTTTGCCAATATTGTTGGCAGAATGCAGTATGACCTCTTCCATGTCTACACGGTCGATACACACACACTGTTTGTGATCCGCAACCTGAGACGCTTTACCGTTGCAGAATATCATGATGAATTCCCGTTATGCTCGGACGTCATAGCCCGAATTCCCAGGCAGGATCTGCTCATGCTGGCTGCGCTTTTCCATGATATCGCCAAAGGCCGCGGCGGCGATCATTCACAACTGGGCGAGGCGGTTGCCTATCAATTCTGCCGTCAACACGGACTGGAGGAGAAAGATAGCCGCCTGGTTGCATGGCTGGTGCGCACGCATCTCCTGATGTCCATGACCGCCCAGCGCAAGGATATTGAAGATCCACTGGTCATCCAGGAATTTGCCCGGAAAATAGAGACCCCCGAGCGTCTCGACTACCTCTACCTGCTGACAGTCGCCGATATGCGCGCCACCAATCCAAAACGCTGGAACAGCTGGAAGGGTTCCCTGCTGGGACAACTGCACAGATCGACGCATCTGGCGCTGACCACGAATATCGATACCCGGACACGCCAGAGCCGTCAGATCGCACTGAATAAACAACAGGCCCTGCAGCAGCTGCAGCAGCGTTATGACGAAAGCAGAGTCACTGCACACTGGGCCTCAATGAGTGACAACTATTTTCTGCAGAATAGTGTTGACGGCATCGTGTGGCAGACATCCCTGCTGTTTGACCATGCCGGTCAGACGGAGCCACAGCTGCATATCATAACGAATGACTCTCATGGCGGCAGTGAAATCCTGATTATCGATCGTGACAGAGACAATCTCTTCGCCATTACAACCGGCCTGCTGGATCAGCTTGGACTGAACATCATGCATGCCCGTATCGAGACGGCCGGCAACGGCATCTCCATCAACAGCTTTGTGGTGCTTGAGGAAGATGGCTCTGCAGTAGCCGGCGAGGATCGGAAAGAGGAAATCAAACAGCGTCTGCTGCAGCGACTGCAGGCAACTACTCCTCTGACAGTGAGCAGCTCGGACTTTCGTTCCAGAGAGTCCCGTCATTTCGACGTGGAAACACGCATCAGCTTCAGTCAGGATGAATCCGGACAGAGAACCATCCTGCGCATCATGGCGGCGGATCGGCCCGGGCTGCTTGCAAAAATCGGACTCGCTTTCTGCAAATCCGATATCCGTCTCTGCAGTGCAAAAGTCGCCACCATTGGCGCAGATGTTGACAACAGTTTTTTTATCACCGACATTAACAATCAACCGCTAAGCGACAAGAAGCAGCAGCGTCTGCTGCAGAAGAGAGTGCTGCAGCAGATTCAGCCGCAAGAATAAGTCATTAGTCGGAAGCCGGAAGTCGGAAGTCGGAAGTCGGAAGTCGGAAGTCGGAAGTCGGAAGTCGG
>JADWMH010000067.1:5559-10062 GCA_015767355.1 Gammaproteobacteria bacterium | reverse complement strand
CGGCGGTTGCTGTGGTAGCGACGAGCATTAAGGTTGCTGCAATTAAGGTTTTCATGGCTAAATCTCCTGGTTAAAAGTAAAAGGACAATTTGTGCGTCCTTGGTGATAAAGACATGACAAACGAGAATTACTTACAAAAAAATATTTTGTTCATGCAGCTTAACCACTAAAATAGTCCGTTCTCGATAACCCCGTACAGTGATTGATGTCTCGCATGGATGATGTAGTTGGCCATCGCCTGGCGCGCCCGGCGGATTGCGGCTTCACCAACAAAAAAGGTATTCATTGAAGTGTCAACGATTAAACAGGAAGTAGCAGATTCTCCACAACCAGTCTCATTTATGGAGGCTGTCATCTATTGGCTCAAGCTGGGGTTTATCAGCTTTGGCGGGCCTGCAGGCCAGATTAGCATGATGCACCAGGAGTTGGTGGAGAAGCGTAGATGGATCTCCGAGCATCGCTTTTTACATGCGCTGAATTACACCATGGTGCTGCCGGGACCCGAGGCGCAGCAGTTGGCGACCTATATCGGCTGGCTGATGCACGGTGTGTGGGGCGGTATTGCTGCCGGGGTGCTGTTCGTGCTGCCGTCACTTTTTATTCTTAGCGGTCTGACATGGGTCTACCTGGTTTATGGCGATGTCCCTGTCGTAGAGGGGATTTTGTACGGCATCAAGCCGGCGGTCACGGCAATTGTTGTTTTTGCGGCCTATCGTATCGGCTCCAGGGCTTTGCCGAACAATCTGCTTCGCGCTATGGCGGTGCTGGCGTTCATTGCTATTTTCGCTTTCGATGTCCCTTTCCCCTATATCGTGCTGATGGCCGGCATCATCGGTTATTTCGGCTCACGTTTCGCACCTGATAAATTCAAGGCGGGCGGGCATCACGGGGAGTCGAAAGAGATTTACGGCCCCGCCCTCATTGACGATGACACCCCTGTTCCAGAGCATGCGCGCTTCAAATGGAGCCGCTTCATCGTCTACATTTTTGTTGGGCTGTTTATCGGTGGAGCAGTGATGCTCATGCTCTTCATGAGTTATGGCTGGGAAGGTACGCTGACGCAGATGGGATGGTTTTTTACCAAGGCGGCGCTGGTTACCTTTGGCGGCGCCTATGCGGTGTTGCCTTATGTCTATCAAGGCGGTGTCGAGCAATATGGTTGGTTGACCGGAGCCCAGATGATCGATGGTCTTGCGTTGGGTGAGACAACCCCCGGTCCACTGATCATGGTGGTCGCCTTTGTTGGCTTCGTTGGCGGCTGGACGAAAGAGATATTCGGGCCGGAAATGCTTCCCCTGGCGGGCCTGGCCGGCGCCAGTATCGCGACGCTGTTTACGTTTTTGCCCTCTTTTCTTTTCATCCTGCTTGGCGGGCCTGCGGTTGAAGCGACCAGGGGGGACATTAAATTTACTGCGCCGTTAACCGGCATCACAGCTGCTGTGGTAGGTGTCATTCTCAATCTGGCGGTCTTTTTTGCCTACCATGTGCTGTGGCCGCAAGGTTTCGATGGGGTGTTTGAATGGTTTTCTCTATTGATAGGCGCGGCTGCGTTCATTGCACTGTTCAGGTACAAGGCGGGTATTGTGACAGTGATTGGCGCTTGTGCTGTCATTGGTCTGGGTTACTCATTGTTGCTGTAGGAGAAAAAAATGAAAGAGACGCTAAAACCCGGGATCAAATACCAGCATAAATTCGTGATGCCGCTGTCCAAAACTGTTCCCGCCCTCTACCCGGAGTCTCCGGAGTTTCTGGCGATGCCTGAGGTTTTTGCCACAGGATATCTGGTCGGCCTTCTGGAGTGGAGTTGCATCAAGGCGATCAATCCCCACATTGACTGGCCGCAGGAACAGACACTTGGAACTCGCATCAATGTCAGCCACGAAGCGGCAACGCCGCCTGGACTTGAGATCACGGCGTCAGTTGAGTTGATTGAAGTCGAAGGAAGAAAACTTGTTTTTTCGGTGGAAGCCCATGACGGGGTGGATTTGATCTCCAGAGGGGAGCATGAACGCTTCATCATCAATAAAGAGATGTTTGACGATAAAATGACCGAAAAAACGAAAAAGTATCTGGATGCTCAATTATCAATAAGTTCGCACTGAACCATCCACCAGGTCATTGCGAGCGCAGCAATGATGCAGTTAGAGCTGCCTTACAATTTATTCAGCGGCGGGAGTTGTTGCTGCTGCTTCTCCTGATCCTGGTTTTTCGACTCGCGCCACTTGAGAATGCTCTCTGCAAGTTCTGATCCTGACCACTCTGCGGGGGCGATGCTGTAGAGCGACAGGTTGAGTTTTTCCACTTCGGTTGCCAGGGCGCCATCCAGTTGTTGCGCCAGGCTCGATAGCGAATGGATCTGTATTTCGGGGAAAACGGACTCTCCCCACTTCAGCAGGGCGTTGCGGGTTGCCTGCGGGTCATTGCTGCGCGCTGCCTGCAGCACTTTTCTACGCCGCTGTTTTCCAAACTGTGTTGCTGCTTCGAGGCTGTCGAGCAGCGGTTTGCGACCATTGCTGTCTACCGGCTTGCGGAGTTTGGGTTTGCGCAGTTTGAAATACCACAACAGAGCGGCAATGCTCAGTATCCATAGAAGCGCGAATATCAGGGCTGCTATTTTCCACCATTGAGCAGTTTTCGGTACAGCAACGGATTCTGTTTGAGGCGATGTGGGGGGTTGCTCAGCCTGCGGCGAGCTGCTCTGCGGTTGTGAGGCTGCAGCGCTGACATCTGCTCCGCTGGCCTTGATATCGATTGCATCCAGGCGTGCAATCTCCATCTTGTCGGTATCGATATTCCACCAGGGAATTTCAATGGCTGGAATGCTGTAGCTGCCGGCTTTGGTCGGCACCACCGCAATTTTTTGCAACAACACTCCCTTGGTGCCGCTCTTGGTCGCTTCGTCTTTACGCTCCGGCTGGTCGTCGTAGGATTTGAGGCCGACTGGGAATACCACCTCGGGCACAGGCAGTTGCTCGGCGCTGAGGCCGTCGGCTTCGACAGTGATAGTGAGGGTGGCCGGCTCGCCGGTTTTCAACTCGTCATGAGATATCGACCAATGTCCATCTATCTCCAGCTTGCTGGCCGGCAGCCACAGCTTGCCGGTGAAAGCGGCTGGCTGGGGTTTGACTTCCACGCTGAGCGGGTCTGAGAAGAGATGTTTGACCGGGCCGCGCATGGTGTTGAACATATTGAAGAATGGATCAGCCTGCTGTGGCCGCTGTTGTTGCTGAACCATTTGACCTTCAAAATGGACCGGCTCGAAGTCGATAACGCCGCTTGACAGAGGCGTTACAGCATAACGTCTTTCGATCACTTGCCAATTTGATCCATTGCGCTGCGCAGTGTACTGGGTGTCCTTTCCAATCTGCTGGATGTTTGCATTTGCTCCCTTCAGTTGTGGGGCGCTGAGCGTCGAGTCGCGGCTGATATTGGTGTTGAGCAGCAACCGCATCGTATAGATGATCTGCTGCTGGACATAGGCGCTTTCGGGCGAAGCTTCGACTTCGATGGCAATATGATCGCTTCCATTGTCCCGCTGAGGGCGGAATTTGGCTGCATCAATAGCTGTAATCTCCATTGCGGTAGAGGTGTCGGAGCCAAACTGTACCGGAGGTATCTTCAGTTTGCCGGCGCGCAGCGGGCGCAGCACCAGCTTCCACTTGATCGATGAAGTGACCTTACCGTTGATCCAGCTGGTGCTGCTGCTCTGCCCCTGGTTGATCAGGTCAAAGTTGTCATGCAGCGGGGTGAAGTCCGGTGGTGAGTCCGGACTTTGTTCCAGTTCATAGGTGAGTGTGAACGTCTCGTTCAGCCCCACCGGATCATGGTCGACAGAGACCTTGATATCAGCCGCCTGCAGTGGCAATGAGATCAGCAATAACACCAGCAGTGCTATGGGTGTTGCTGTGACAGGGTTGGATATCATTTTAGTGAGACCAAGTATCAGACTGGAAAGGAGTGAAAAGGGATGTTTTCTCTCGCCAAGACGCAAAGTACGCAAAGAAAACCCTTTGCGTCTTTGCGTCTTGGCGAGAGTTATTATTGAAGTTTGACTCAATTGTAAAGATGTTGGCCACTCAAAGATTTTAGTCCTGTTGACTACCACGACTGCTCCTGTGGAACGCCTCTGCGTTTGCGATATTGATATTCGAATTTGCGGCGCCACAATCCCGCGGGGTCGTCCGGTATCTGGCGCAGCCACTGTTCACTTGCCTGCTCCTGCTCGTCCATGGGCTTGCGGCTGCCCTGCCGGCCCTGTTGCTGCTCGCTCTCCTGTTGCCCCATCTCCCTCTTTTTCTCATGTTGTTTCGCAGCCTGCTGTTCGTTTTTCTCAGCTTCATCTTGTTGTGCCTGCTGCTGAGCCTGTTCTTTCTCGGTTTGTTCATTTTGGGACTGCTCTTGTTCGGCCTGTTGCTCCTTCGCTTGCTGCTGCTCTTCCTTGTTCTCTTCAGATTGTTGTTGTGAATCAGATTGCTGCTGCTCTTCCTTGTTCTCTTCAGATTG
>JADWMH010000067.1:0-5459 GCA_015767355.1 Gammaproteobacteria bacterium | reverse complement strand
CAGATTGTTGTTGTGAATCAGATTGCTGCTGCTCTTCCTTGTTCTCTTCAGATTGTTGTTGTGAATCCGATTGTTGTTGTGAATCCGATTGCTGTTGCTGATCCTCCTCCTTGTTCTGATCAGATTGCTGCTGTGAATCCGAATCTTGCTGCTGATCATCCTTGCTCTCATCAGACTGCTGTTGCGAATCCGATTCCGATGCCTGTTCCTGGTCGTCCTGCTCCTGACTCTCATTGTTATCCTGTTGCTGCGACTGCTGTTGATCCTGTTCCTGCTGGCGGCTGTCAGGATCCTGCTGCTCCTGTTGTTTCTGCTGTTGCTGCTGTTTTTCCAGCTCCTTTTTTACCAGTTCGCGGTTGTAAATGGCGTTTTCATGCATTTTGTCATCATTTATCGCCTGATCGTACGCCTTGATCGCCTCCTTGTACTTTTTGAGTCTGGCCAGCGCATTGCCGCGATTGTAGTTCGCACTGACGCTGTTGGACTGCTGCAGCTCCTCGATGCTCTGCTGATATTTTTTCGCCATGTAGTTGGCGACGCCCCTGCTGGCAGGGTCGCTGAATTTCTTGGCGGCTTCCTCTGGCTTGCCGGAGTTGAGCGCGCGCTGTGCCTGTTGATCGCTGCGCAGCCACATATCCTGCCACAGTTGGGGCCATTCGAGGGCATGGGAGGGCGTTGGCTGCAGAATCACAAATGCCAGCATCAGCGCCCAGCCGCGGCGAAAAGCCAAAGCAGCCAGCGGCAGCAGCAGCAACAGCAGCCAGATGCCTTCGTTGCGCCACAATTGAGCCTGGAGAGAGTCTTCGGAGTCGCTGACAGCCATGCTCTGATGGCGCGTGAAGCGCGATAACATCTGTTGCAGATCACCATCATCCAGCGTCGCCTCGATAGCGAGACCGTTGCCAGCATCAGCGACCTGGCGCAGTTGTTTCATCTGCAGCTTAGCGACAACCATATTTCCCTGCCGGTCCTTGAGAAAATCTCCTCCCGGCAGAGGTATGGGAGCGCCGTTTTCCGTGCCTATGCCGATGATGGAGAGATCGAAGCCTTTAGCGGCGAGTCCTCTGGCGATGCTTGCCGCCCGCGCCGGTTTGGGGATTCCATCGGTTAACAGCAGGATGTCGCCACTGCTGAAGCCCGCCTGTTCAAATAATTTTTCGGCTGATTTCAGGGCCAGGTCGGCGCGGCTCCCGGGCACAGGCATGATCGCGGGCGACAGGGCCTTGACCTGCGCCAGTATGGTGTCATTGTCCTGTGTCAGCGGAGTGACTGCAAAGGCGTCACCGGCAAAAACGATCAGCGCGGTCTGACCCTCGCGACGCGCATCGAGCAGATCGGAGAGTTTGAATCTTGCGCGCGTAAGACGATTGGGTTTCTGGTCCTGCGCATACATCGATGTGGAGAGATCGAGCAGGATGACCAGTGGAGACTGCAATTTGTGCACGGGCTGGGGCTGTTTTTTCCATGCCGGGCCGGCAAGCGCTGTGATGGCGATGATGCCCGCAAGGGCGACCAGCCACCATGTGCGATCTTTTTGAGCGGCCTCTCCGCGGATGATGACATAGGGTTGCAGGCGTGGATCAACCACTTTGTTCCACTCACCTCCAGGGGCGCCGCGGTAGCGTCGCAATTGCCACAGCAGCAGCGCCAGCGGCACCAGCAGGAGCAGCCACCAGGGATAGAGGAAATGAAAATTCTGCATAAAATCCTGCGTCACCGGTTTTTTCTCAACCACAGTGTGATGGCGCTCATCAACATAAATAGCAGCAGCGGCCACTGAAACAGATCACGCCTGGGACGGTAGCTCTCGAGCTCTTTTTCCACGGGCTCCAGGCGATCGAGTTCTTCATAGATACGTGCAAATTCCCGGGTATTATGTGCACGGAAATATTGACCTCCGGTCTCTTTGGCAATGGCTTTCAGCGTCTTTTCATCGAGATCAGATCTGCCGGTAGCGCGCATGCCGAATAGTCCGCGCCGCGCACGGGGGATCGCGCCAATGCCGACTGTATAGATTTTCAATCCCTCCTGCGCAGCCATTTTTGCAGCCTCGAGCGGGCCAACGCGTCCGGCTGTATTGGTTCCGTCGGTCATGAGGATCAATACCTGCTGGCGATCCTCCTGTTTGCGCAGTTGCTTGATGGCGAGTCCGATAGCATCTCCTATCGCGGTAGATCGACCGGCCAAACGCGTAGCGGACTCATTCAGCAGGCGGTGGACTGTCTGACGGTCAAAGGTCAGCGGCGTCTGTAAATAGGCCTGGTCACCGAACAGGATCAGGCCGATGCGGTCGCCCTCACGTTTTTTGATGAACTCTCCGGCCACGGCCTTGGTGGCGGTGAGGCGATCGACTCTGCGACCGCGCAATTGAAAATCCTTCTCCTCCATACTCCCCGAGAGATCGATGGCCAGCATCAGGTCACGTCCCGAACGACTGACTTCAACGGGGTCTCCAACCCAGGCCGGGCGTGCAGTCGCAGTGATCAGCGCCAGCCAGCCCAACAGCAGCAGTATCAGCGGCAGTTTGCTGCTGTTGATACTGATCTCGTCTGCAGCAACTGCGGAGAAGTCATCCAGGTAGGGGATGCGCAGCGCACTGCCATGCCTGGCTGCGAGGGGAGGTACAAAATACCATGTCAACAGCGGCAGCGGCAGCAGTAAAAACATCCACGGCCAGGCGAACTCAAACATCCTGTTTCACCTGCTCCTGTGGCGGAGGCGCCTGCTGATACTGCAGCCAATCAGCTGTTATGCTGAAAAGTTCGCTGTTGCTGCTCTCTGAGCGGTTCCGGTAGGGGGCGTCTTCAAGCAATACGCCGGCTCCCCGCGAGAAGTCATCGCGGGGCCAGGCGGAGTCGAGCAGTTCCAGCCATGCATTGCCGGTCAAACTGGCGCTCTCTTCCCGGCCAAAATGCAGGATCGCCATCCTGCGCAGCAGCGATGAAATCTGCTGCAGTTGCAGCAGATGGTCGTCTGTTGTTTGTTCGATGCGTGTGAGCTGCTTTTGCGCTTCGACCCAGTAGTTGACAGTGCGTGGACGCATCAGCCACCACCTGAGGGTAAGCGTGAGTATGAGCATGACAATCAGCACTATCCACCAACCCGGCGCAGGCGGCCACCAGCTGAGTGGATCGGGCATATCCGGACCGCGCAGGGGGAGTTCGTCATTCATCGGTTGCGCTCTGCCAGGTGCTGCTGCAGGGTCAAAAAAATGTCATCCTGTGTTGACAGCCGTATCAGCGAGAAGTGGTGCTTATGAGCAAGTTGCTGCAGTTTCTCTACTCTGGATGCAGACTGTTCCTGATAATCGATACGCGCTTTTTTTCGCGAGAAGTCGAGCTGCAGAAAACGTTTGCTGTCGGTCACTCGCCATTGACCGGCCGCGGGAAACTGCTGCTCCATGGGATCGCTGATCATTAACAGATAAAGATCGCTGCGCCGCGCCAGTACGGCAAGCTGTTTGCGAACAACTGCATCGATGCCGTGAAAATCACTCAACAGGAAAATCCGTGAGCCGGGAGTCACGACGCGGCGCAGGTTGCTCAGCGCTTCTGATAACTGCTGTGTTCCAGCTTGCGGTGTTTGTACCCGGGGATGATGCAGCGTCGCTTCACTGATCATCTTCAACAGGTGCAGCAGCCTGGAGCGGTTTCTCAGCGGGCGCACTTCGTGAATGGTTTCGCCATCAAAAATCAGGCCGCCGACACGGTCGCCAGCCTTCCACGCGTTCCATGCCAGCAGCGCTGCGGCCTGTGCAGCGATGACAGACTTGAAGACGCCGCGCGTGGCAAAGAACATCGGCGGCTGCAGATCGACGCACAGCAGCACCGGTCGTTCGCGCTCCTCCTGAAAAAGCTTGGTGTGCAACTTGCCGCTGCGCGCTGTGACGCGCCAGTCCAGGTTGCGCACATCGTCGCCATCTTCGTAGGGGCGGGTTTCAGCAAAATCCATACCGCGCCCCTTGAAAGGGGAGAGATGCAGTCCCTGCAGCGAGGCGCGAATGATGCTTCTCGGAGAGGTCAGGTGCTGCGCCTTGCCGCCGAGACGAATCAGTGACTGCAGCGATACCGAGACTACACCATCCAGTTCAGGCGCAAGAGTGTTGCTGGAGATTGCCGTCATGGGACTGCGATTTTCTCCAGCAGGCGGTCAATGACATGATCGGTGGTGATGCCTTCGGCTTCCGCCTCATAGTTGAGCAGCAGGCGGTGACGCAATACATCATGTGCGATTGCCTGCACATCTTCCGGCCCGACATAGTCGCGTCCGGCAAGCCAGGCGCGGGCGCGCGAACAGCGGTCCAGCGCCAAGGTTGCACGCGGGCTGGCGCCCCATGAGATCCATCCTGCAAGATCTTCGCCATAGGTTTCAGGTTTGCGTGTCGCCAGCACCAGTTGAATCAGGTAATCCTCAACCGGCTGTGAGAGATAGGTCTCGATGACCTGCTGGCGGGCGACATGGATGTCATCGCGGGTAACGACGCCTCTCTCTGCAGGCGCCTCGTTGGCAAGTTGTTCACGCACTTCGCCGCGCACCAGGTGCAGTATCTGTTTCTCATGCTCCCTCTCCGGGTAATCAACGGTCACATGCATGAGGAAGCGGTCAAGCTGCGCCTCGGGCAGCGGGTATGTTCCCTCCTGCTCGATCGGGTTCTGCGTGGCCATGACGAGGAATGGGTCCGGGAGCTTGCGCGTCACTCCGGCGACAGTCACCTGTCTCTCCGCCATCGCTTCCAGCAGCGCCGACTGCACCTTTGCCGGTGCGCGGTTAATCTCATCCGCGAGGATCAGGTTGTGAAACAGCGGCCCGGGTTGAAAGTGAAATTTCCCCTCCTGCTGGGAGAAGATGTCAGTGCCGGTAATGTCCGCCGGCATCAGATCCGGCGTGAACTGTATGCGCTGGTAGTCGCTTTCCAGATGCTGCCCAAGGACATGAATGGCGCGTGTCTTGGCAAGGCCGGGGGCGCCCTCGACTAGCAAATGCCCATCCGCCAGCAGTGCAATGAGGAGTCGATTGACAAGCGTTGGCTGGCCGATCACCTGCTGCTGAAGCCACTGTTCGAGTTTCTGAAAGGTGCTGATTTGAGACATGGGACTCCGTTGTGTTTATTGCCGGTTCTTGCGTGTTGTGAGAAAAGTCGTAGGGGGGATAAGCGACAGCGCATCCACCATGATTATGGCACATTGGTGGATGCGGCAAAAAGACGCCTTATCCCCCCTACAAATATTCAACCTACGGGTTTATTGAAAGATGATGCTGGTGCGAATGCCTGTGTGATCTTATCAATACCAGCAGTTAAAAGGTAGTCTTGATCACAGTCTCCTGGGGTACAATCCCATTTTTTTCGATGAACTCCTCTCGGGAGGACAGGATTTATGATCATTACGCTCTCTCCGTCAAAAGGGCAGGAGTTTGAAACCGCTGCGGCAACTTCCATTAGCACCCAACCCGATCAACTC
>JADWMH010000066.1 GCA_015767355.1 Gammaproteobacteria bacterium | reverse complement strand
TCAGGCGGTGGAGGTTTTTTTATGCAGTATGATTATGTGTCACTTCGAGCGCATGTGAGAAATCTTTTCCTGTTCATGTAGACAGGGTCTCAGGATTTCTCTCTTCGTTCGAAATGACAATGCCGTAGGATGTGCGCATCGATCACAAATGATGCGCTTCGTTCCTCAACACATCCTATGAACAGATTGTTACTAATCAAACGAGATGGCAGCTCAACCTGCGCCCATCGTCCATCTCTCTGCCAGCGGGATAACTCCGGCGGCACTCGTCCATTGCCTGCGGGCAACGCGGATGGAAGTAGCAGCCTGACGGTGGATTTGCCGGGGACGGCATGTCGCCCTGCAGGCGGATCACCTCACGCTTTGAGTCCGGATCCGGCACAGGCACTGCTGACAGCAGGGCCTGGGTATAGGGATGCAGCGGCTCGTCAAGGATTTGCTCCACACTCCCCTGCTCGACGATGCGGCCCAGGTACATCACGGCCACATCATCCGCCAGGTAGGAGACCACAGCCAGGTTATGGGTGATAAAGAGATAGGAGATTTGGCGCTGCTGCTGCAGCTCCTTGAGCAGGTTCAGGATCTGCGCCTGCACCGAGACATCCAGCGCGCTGGTCGGCTCGTCACAGATGATCAGCTGCGGCTCGAGGATCAGCGCACGCGCAATGGCGATGCGCTGACGCTGCCCCCCGGAGAACTCATGCGGATAGCGCCCGACTGCATCGCCAGGCAAACCAACCTGGTCGAGGATCTCTGCAATGCGCAGCTGACGCTGTTCCCTGCCAACGCCCTGCACGACCAGCCCCTCGGCAATGATCTCCTCGACAGTCATGCGCGGGTTCATACTCGAAGCCGGATCCTGGAAGATCAGCTGGATATCGGCGCGGCGTTTGCGCAGCGCCCTGCCCTTCAGTTGCGTCAGCTCCTCGCCATTGAACATCACACTGCCTGCGGTTGGACGAATCAACTGCAGTATGCCTTTGCCGGCTGTGGTCTTGCCGCAGCCGGACTCGCCGACCAGCGCCAGGGTTTTGCCAGTTGATAAATTGAGATCAACACCATCGACAGCACGTACATGGCCAACAGTGCGATGGAAAACACCTTTTCTGATGGGAAACCACACCTTGAGATCTGTTACATCGAGCAGCGCTTGCGCTCTTGTATCACCCTGAATGGACTCCTCAGCCAACTCAAACTCCTCTGTTGCGACAGCATCACTACTGCCAGCATCTTCAAAATGGCAGCGATAACCACTGTTTTGATCTCCACGCCACTGCGGGATCTGTTCACGGCAAAGCGTTTGCGCATAGGGACAACGATCGACGAACCGGCAGCCGCCGAACTCTGCATTCAGCGGAGGCACCTGTCCCTCGATGGCTTGCAGCGGCCGGTTGCGTTTTTGCGGCGTCGGCAGGGCCTCGAAGAGACGTTGACTGTAAGGATGCCGGGGCTGGCTGAAAAAGTCTGCAACATCTGCAGTCTCGACGATCTCGCCGGCATACATGATGCCGACCCGGTCAGCCACCTCTGCCACCACGCCGAGATCGTGCGTAATCAGCAGAATCGCCATACCGGTCTGCTGTTGCAGCTGTTTCATGAGCTGCAATACCTGCGCCTGGATGGTGACATCCAGCGCTGTTGTCGGCTCGTCGGCTATCAGCAGTCGCGGTCGTCCCGCCAACGCCATGGCGATCATGATGCGCTGCTTCATACCGCCGGAGAGTTGGTGCGGATACTCGTGCATGCGCCGAGCGGGGTCGGGGATGCCGACATCATCCAGCAGCTCTTCGACACGTTCCATGACGCGTTTGCGGTTGTCGGCATCATGCAGTTTGACGGCTTCGCCGATCTGCCTGCCGACAGTCATTACCGGATTCAGTGACGTCATCGGCTCCTGGAAGATCATGCCGACGCGCCCCCCCCGCTCGGCGCGCATGGCGCGCTCGGAGAGATCCAGCAGATGGCTCTGCTCCAGCATGATGTCACCATCGGTGATCTCAGCGGATGGCGGCAGCAGCCGCATGATCGACAGGGCGGTCATCGACTTGCCGCAGCCGGACTCGCCCAGCAGCGCCATCGTTTCGTCTTGCCTGATCTGAAAAGAGACATTGCTGACGGGAACTACCCTGTCACCGCCACGGCCGATGCTGGTGGTGAGGTTGTTGATTTGTAAAACGGGTTTATCCATTGATTAACTCACCGCACGTAGGTGGGATAAGCGACAGCGCATCCACCAACCGATAGGAATCATGGTGGATGCGGTAAAAAGACGCCTTATCCCCCTACTGACTCTGCCTATGTGGATCATGAATTTCCCCTTAGACGCGGATCAAAGGCATCCCTTACCACGTCAGAAAAAAGGTTTGCGGCCAGCACCAGCGCAAACATAAAGACGAAAGCCGCCGACAGCGACCACCACACGATCGGTTCACGCGCCATCTCCAGGCGGGCGCTGTTGATCATGTTGCCCCAGCTGTTGGTGCTGGGATCGACGCCGATATTGATGTAGGCAAGCACCGCCTCGGCCAGCACCAGGCCGCTGAAATCGAGCACCACGGTGATCAACACGATATGCATGACGTTGGGAACCAGGTGGCGCATCATGATGCGGAAGCTGCTGACGCCGAATGCCTGTGACGCCTGCACATAGTCGAGTTCACGGATCTTCAGCGCTTCGCCGCGCAGCATGCGGCACAGGCCGGTCCAGCTGGTGACGCCGAGAATAATGCACAAGAACAGCAGGCGCATATCGGCCCTTTCGATGGTAGAGCTGAAATCGGCTGCATTGTTGTCCATGTAGACCTGCAGCATCAGCACCGAGGCGGCGATCAGCAGCACCCCGGGAATCGAATTCAGGGTGGTGTAGAGATACTGGATCACATCATCGACCCAGCCCCGGAAATAGCCGGCCATGACCCCCAGAAGAATCGCCGCTGGCAGCATCACCAGCGTCGTGAGTGTTCCCAGCACCAGGCCGGTGCGGATGCTCTTCAACGCCTGGTAGAAGACATCCTCCCCCACCTTGTCGGTGCCCAGGATATGATATTTCAGCGACAGGTTGGCGCTGATGAGGATCAACATAAACAGGATAAGCAGCATCCAGGAGAGAACGTGCCAGGGGAAGCGGTTGGTGTTGTCGCTACTGCTGCGGAGCATCGACAGCCAGTGGGGGCCAGGTTTTTTGCGCCGCCATAGACCCAACAGGCCAACTACCATCAGCCACAGCACTATAGCCTGGAAAGCTCCTATGGCAGTGGTCACAAAAATATCCCGCCGCTTCTCTCCCAACTCTGTCAGATGCGCTCCGCCATACTTCAGTCGCGGATAGATGCGCACTGTGCTGCCATCATTCAGAGTCACCATCTCTTTTGCATAGAGTGTTGTTGCAAAAGGCGCAGAGTAGCTCTTCTCCTGTTGTTCACGCAGCGGCGTGACCATGGTGTCGAACAGGCTCAGCACTTCACCGGGATTGGCCGCATCATCACCGCTGCGAAAGTGAATCGAGTCGAGCAGGCCGATGAGTATAAAAGCACCGAGCACAACGCCAGCGCCGACAGCCATGCCGGAGCGAAAAACACGCTGCCAGGGTTCGCGCAGGTGACGACGTTTGCCTGCATAGCGTATAAACACCACCGTCAGCAGCACCAGCAGCCACAGCAGCAGATCCGTCCACAGGAAGAGAAACTCCGGCATCACTGCAGCCGCACGCGTGGGTCGACGATCGTATAGGAGATATCCGTCAGGATCAGGCCGATGATGTAGAGCACCGAACCGAGAAACACCATGGCGCGCACAATGGCGAAATCCTGGCTGTTGATAGCGTCGATGGTGTAGCTGCCGAGACCTGGAATACCGAAAAATGATTCTGTTACCAGGCTCCCCATAAACAGCAGCGGCAGTGCTGCGACCACTCCGGTGAGGATCGGAATCATGGCGTTTTTCAGCACATGCACAAACATCACCCGCATCTCTGACAACCCCCTGGCGCGCGCACTGCGCACATAGTCGCGGTGTATCTCCTCCAGAAACAGGGTGCGGTAGAAACGTGTGGCGCCGCCAATGCCGCCGACCACGCCGATGATCACAGGCAGGATCAAAAATTTCCAGGCATCCCCGGTATCGAAACCGGAGATAGGCACGAGATGCAAAAACTTACCGATGAGAAACTGTCCGCCGATGATGTAGAACATCGACGAGATCGACATCATCATAACCGCCAGCACGACCCCCCAGGTATCGACATAGGTTGCCCTGAAAAAAACCAGCAGCAGCGCCAGCGAGATATAGAGCAGCATTCCCATGACCAGCACAGGCACGGCTATCGCCAGGCTGGGCCACATGCGCTGGCGGATATCGTGACCGATATCACGTCCGTTGTCACTGGAGCCGAAACGAAAGGCGAACAGTGCCAGTGACTTTTGAGCAAAGATGGTGTCGGTCAGCTTCGCGAACCCGTCAGTCGACTTGTTGTAGACCAGCGGCTTGTCGTAGTGGCGCTCCTGTTTCCATTTCTCGATCGCCTCTGGAGTGACGCGTTTCATACCCAGATGCATGCGCGCCATGTCATCCGGCGTATTGACGGTAAAAAAGAGCACGAAGGTGATCAGGTTGACGCCGATCAGGATCGGAATGGCGTACAGCAGACGCCTGATGATGTAGGCCATCATCGTGCTGTACTCCGTTCATGACGGCGGTAGAGATAGACCGCCGGCAGCAGTGACAACAGCAGCAGAATGACGAACAGCGCTACAGGCCAGACAATCGGCTGGTTCCACTCTTTGCGCAGACGCGCACGGGTATCGGCGTCGATGCGTTTGTACTTCAGCGTGTTGTTTGCCATCAGGTTGGGCTTGGCATTGCTGTACCACTGGTGATGCAGCACAAAATCGACCGGATAAAAGCCCCACACCCAGGGGGCATCCTGCTGCACGATCGCGATCATCCGGTCGATAATCTGCTGGCGCTGTTCGCCATTGGGCAGAAACTTCATCTGGTCAAACAGACGGTCAAACTCCGCATTGCTGTAGTTGGCGGTATTCTCGCCATGGTGTTTGACACGCGAGTGGGGGCCATAGAGCATGAACAGGAAATTTTCAGGGTCCGGATAGTCGGCATTCCAGCCCCATGCGAAGAGCTGTTCGGTGCCCTTCAGCATCTTGTCCTGGAAGCGGTTGTAGTCACTGGTGCGAAACACCAGGTCGATGCCAATCTTTTGGAACTGTTTGCGGTACCAGCTCAGCAGCGCCTTGCTGTCGGGGCCTGTCGCGGCAGTATCAAAATTGAGGATCAGCGGCTTGCCGGTGTCGGGATCGCGGCCGTTGGGGTAGCCGGCCTGCTCAAGCAGCGCCTCTGCCTCCTCGATGGAGCGGCGTACCGGTGCGCCGTTTTCGATCCTGTAGACCACCGGGTTAATGCCTTCGACACCTTCACGGTATCCGAAAATCCCCGGCGGCAGCGGCGTGTGCGCCACCTTGCCGCGGCCATTGCGGAAGATAGAGATGAATTCCTCGTAGTCGAGGGCAATGGAGATCGCCTGGCGCAGCAGACGGGCGCGCTCGGAGTCGCCGCCGACCACGTCATCGAGCATATTAAAACCGAAATAGAAGATGCTGGTCGACACCGAGGTCAGCAGTTCAATGCCCTGGTTTCGCATGGAGTCCGTCAACTCAGCTTCACCGGATGCTCCAAACTGTACGGCCTGGTCGAAGCTGTCCGAACCGATGCCGGAAACGTCATAGTAGCCCTGTAGAAATTTGTTCCAGCGTGGAATCGACTCCTTGTCGAGACTGTAGATCGCCTTGTCGATAAAGGGCATGGGTTTGTTTGCATCCTTTAAATAGCCGTTGGCAGCATCCGCAGGCTCTCCACTGTCAGGATAGCGTTCGCCGTGAAAATTCGGGTTTCGCGCCAGCACCATGCGCAGATTGGGATTGTTCTCTGAGAGGTAGAAAGGGCCCGTGCCAACAGGATACCAGTGCAGCGTGATATTGCGCTCTGTCATCCCGGGTAGATGATAGAAGCGCTCCGCCTCCCATGGCATGGGGGCAAAAAAATTCATCGACAGCCAGTAGATGAACTGCGGATACTCACCCTTGAGGCGAACCCGGTAGCTGTACCTGTCGATGACCTCGACGCCCTCGAGCCGAAACGGGCGCAGATCGAGCCACGGCTGCTCCTCATCGCTCTGTTGCTGCAGCTTTGCGTAGGCCTGGTCGAGCTGTGCAGAGAACTCCTTGAGACCAACGATATAATCCTGCATCAGGCTGGCGATGGGAGAGTGCAGCGGCGAGAAGCCAAGCCGCTTGACCTGGTAGACGTAATCTTCAGCGGTCAGCTCCCTTGTCTCTGTCTGCTCAAAATCGGAGAGTTGATGCGCCTGCTGCAGTCCTTCCCATTGCGCATCATAGAGCGGCTTGCCCTGTGCATCCCGGGCAAAGGCCGGATGCGGCTGATAGCGAATGCCGGGCTGTATATGGATGATATAGTCAGTGTAAGCAGGTGTTTCATTGACATCAGCTAACTCATTGCCATCTTTGTCCAGGCGCAGGATCTGCGGCATGGCAGCCGCTGTCAGGGGGACCACCTCGTAGGGACGTCTTAAAAAATGGTATTGATAGGGGGGTTCATAGATCTGCGAAAGAAAGGCCCACTCGCTGGATGTATAGGAGCGCACCGGGTCGAGATGTTTGGGGCGTTCATCGAAAGAGCTGTAGTAGATATTGGCGACGTCATCCTTTGCCGGATAGGGATTGTTCCACACATCCTTGCAGCCGGTGAGCAGCAGGACGAAAACAATAATAAGATGTAGCCGTAGGGGGGGTAAGGCGTCTCTTTGCCGCATCCACCAATGCGCTAAAACCATGGTGGATGCGCTGTCGCTTATCCCCCCTACGGTTGTACAGAGAACTGCAACAAGGGTGCGACACTCCCCGTCATCCCGGCGCAGGCCGGGATCCAGAAGCTCCACTGGTTCGCTGGATTCCGGCCTGCGCCGGAATGACGGGTTTTCATCGAAGTCCACAGGTGAGAAGTTCTTTTATTCTTGTGTTAATTCGGGTAACTTTAACGGCAATGTGTCATTCATTACAACAGGTTTAGTGATTATGGGATTTCTTGAGAACAAACGGGTACTGATCGTCGGCGTGGCAAGTAAAAAATCCATCGCTTACGGTGTCGCACAGGCGATGCATCGTGAAGGCGCTGAACTCGCCTTCACCTACCAGAACGACAAGCTCAAAAGTCGTGTCGAAGCGGCGGCCGAAGAGTTTGGTTCCAGCCTGGTATATCCGCTGGATGTCAGTTCCGATGAGGACATCGAGACTCTCTTCGCGGAGTTGGGGAAAAGCTGGGATGGTCTGGACTGCATCATACACTCCGTCGGTTTTGCGCCCAGAGACCAGCTCGTAGGCAGCTATGTCGATGCGGTAACCCGCGAGGGCTTTGCCATTGCCCACGACATCAGCGCCTACAGTTTTGCAGCACTTGCCAAGGCCGGGCGCAGCATGATGCAGGGACGCAACGGCTCGCTGCTGACCATGAGCTACCTGGGCGCCGTACGTACCGTTCCCAACTACAACGTCATGGGAGTCGCCAAGGCCAGCCTGGAAGCCAATGTGCGCTATATGGCAGACTCTCTCGGCCCGGAAGGCACACGCGTCAATGCTGTCTCTGCAGGCCCGATCCGCACCCTCGCCTCGGCCGGCATCAGCGGTTTCAAGGGAATGCTCTCCGAAGCAGAGGGAAAAACTCCGCTGCGCCGTAATGTCTCCATTCAGGAAGTCGGCAATGCTGCAGCCTTCCTGTGCTCGGATCTCGCATCCGGCATCACCGGCGACATCCTCTACGTCGACTCCGGCTACCATGTCCTGGGGATGGCGTAAAAGATTTTAACCACGAAAGTCACGAAAAACACGAAAGAAAACAAAACGAGTGTTCGTGACTTTCGTGTGATACGTGGTTTGGATTGTTCTTCTAGGAATATAGGGTGTCAATAAGCGACGGCTTATTGCGCCCTACACCTTGTACCACCATACAGGTTTTATCACAGCACATTAGGCTCTGGTTAAAGAGCATCAAAAAATCTGTGTGTATCTGTGTGCATCTGTGGTTAAGAAAAATGGTTAACAAAAACCCCAATCCCGCCACACCGGAACACACCCATGCGGCAGCGGCGGCAATCTGCCCAATTCGGTCCATGACTGTTCAGGACTGTGAAAATCAGACCCGGCTGATGAGAGCAGTTCATAATCCTTTGCATGCGCCGCCATGGTGAATGCTTCATCCACGCTGTGACTGCCCGAGACCACTTCCAGCGCTGCTCCGCCGGCATCCCTGAAATCCCGGATCAGCTTTCTCAGTTTTGTGCGTGTCAGTCGGTAGCGGGCTGGATGAGCAATGACGGCCTGCCCACCGGCTTCACGAATCCAGCCGACAGCTTCATCGAGCGAGGCCCACTCACCATGCACATGCCCGGGTTTGCCTTTGACAAGATAGTGTCGAAATACGGCCCGCATATCCTTTGCCCTGCCCTGCTCTACCAGGAATCGTGCAAAGTGGGTGCGGCTGATCAGGGTTCCATTTGACAATGTTCTGGCTGCTTCGTAGGCGCCGCCGATGCCTTTCAGTTCAAGTTTGCGTCCAATCTCTTCAGCACGCCAGTGGCGAAACTCCACCAGCTTTTTCAGACCCTGCTGTAACGATGGAGAGTGCGGATTAATTCCAAGCGCAACGATATGAATGGTTCTACCCGTCCAGGTCACAGAGATCTCGGCTCCGGGAACCAGTTGCAGGTCGCACATTGAAGCAGCCTGTTGCGCCTCGGTGATCCCTTCTGTTGAGTCGTGATCTGTCAGCGCCAGCACGCTCACACCGGCCTCATGTGCGCGTTGAACCAACTGCGTGGGTGTCAGTGTGCCGTCTGAAGCTGTAGAATGGCTGTGTAGATCATAGATGATATCCATCTTTTTATTTTACCTGAGGGAACATGCATTCACCCACGCAATATATTGATCCGACTGATCTCGGCGCCCTGATGGAGGAGTTTTTCACCCTGGCAGGCGACGTCGCCGAACAATGGCAGGATGAGTCACAAGATGACGCGAATGGAACCAACCCCGATCTAATTATCAAGGCAGTCGAGCAGTTGCATGATATTTTGCAATATCATGCGGGAGAAGAGGATCAATCATCAGAGATGGCCGAATTAAATCAGTGCAGTGACTACGGTCTACAACTGTTCTCGGAGCTCTCTTCGCTGGCTGCCTCTATTCACCTTTCACAGCAGTCGGTGGATATCGAAAACCTGTGTTTTCCGTTTGCACTATGGGCAGCACGCCTGGGAGCCGAAATTTCCACCCTCGAACCCGTCGTCAATGCGATCTCCAGGATTGCAAACAGCATTATGCAACCTTCAGATCTGGAGCAGCTTTATCGGGAAATCAGCGAGATCTTCTATGCTGTGAGTGAACCGATCCGCCAGGATATGGACGCCGGCAACCCGCTGCGCCCCTGGCGTGTTCTATTATTGAATCGCGCCATTGTCGCCACCCGTTCCCATCAACCGGTATTAATTGAGGATGCCTACAAAGAGATAGTCACCATGCTGCCGGAGGATGCTTCACGTTTTTTTCGCGAAGGCATGGAACAAATGGATACCATCGGCTATCCAAGCCATGTACGCGAGATTGTCGAGACCTGGTTTCAGCGTTACTCCAATAAACCGACACTGCATTAAGAAGCTCTGCTCGAATCGCTACGCGCTTAGCGCAGAGCTTCTTAATGCAAGATGCAAGTTTTTCTACGGGGGAAGGGGCAACTATCATATGTTATGCTTATTATTTCGTTTGCCCTTCCCCCGAACCCCCATCCCATCAATATATGCGAAATATGCGAAGCTTCCTTAACCTAAAACTTAAAACCTAAAACTTAGAACCTTCCCCCATGAAACTACTCTTTGAACTGTTCCCAGTGCTGCTCTTTTTTGTCGCTTACAAGATTTACGGCATCTATGTCGCCACTGCGGTGATGATCATCACTTCGCTGCTGCAGGCATTCTATCTATGGCGGCGCGACGGGGC
>JADWMH010000065.1 GCA_015767355.1 Gammaproteobacteria bacterium | reverse complement strand
GAGCTTCTACCACTTTTTTCCCTCCAAACGCGATCTGGCGATAGCCGTCATCGAGGAGTTCGCCGATGACTGGGCTACAGGCTTTATTGCCGAGGCATTTGACCCCAAACTGCCGCCCATGGAACGTTTCGATTATCTGATCGATGCCGCCTATTTCTGGCAGAAGGCCGCCAGGGATATTCAGGGACATCTGCCCGGCTGCCTGTTCGGCAACCTTGCGCTGGAGATCAGCACCCAGGATGAGATCCTGCGCGCCAAGTTAAACGCGGTTTTCATCATGGCGAAAAAACGCATCATGGAGACGCTGGACGAAGCAGTTGCCGAATGCAGCATCGAGCCACTGGATAGTGAAAACAGCTCTGAGGCGATGCTCGCCTATCTCGAAGGGCTGATCCTGCTGGCAAAGACACAAAACAACCCCGATGTCATCCACCGGCTGGGCAAGGCCATCAAAAGCATACGCATCGAAACAGGTTCCATATAAAGCCGACTAACACGATTTATTGATCACTTTATCCGCCATAACACTTGACCGACCGGTCATTTTGTTCGGCATACCAACAAACTCTGATACATGCAGAGTTTCAGCATTAGTGGAGATCTATCATGACCACAGCAGCACCAACAACGACTCTGGACGCACGCGGACTCAACTGTCCGCTGCCAATTCTGCGCACCAGAAAAGCCCTCACGACTATGGCAAGCGGCGAAACACTGCTTGTGCAATCAACAGACCCCGGATCAGTCAAAGATATTGAATCTTTCTGCAGTCAGACCGGCAATGAACTGCTTTCGGCATCGAATGGGGATGGCGAATTCAAATTCGTAATTCGCAAACCCTGAGGAAACTCTGATCAAGTCGCTTCGCCTACATGAATGTAGGTGGGGGTGTGAGCTGGGAGCGGAAGCTTCGCGACTCGACCAGAGCATCCCCACAAGTTTTTCTACGGGGGAAGGGCTCAATTCCAATGACTTTAGCTGACTTCCAGCTGACCCTTCCCCCGAACCCCCATCCCAGGGAGATATTTAAGAGATTCCCTGGTAAACAATTCACAGGAGTACGACATGAATGCAACTGCACAACAACTATCACATCAAATGACGCCGGAACTTGATCAGGCCGCTTTTCAGAGGTTGTTTGATCAACGCTTTGATGAGCGCATGGCGCAAATCGAGGCGGATCATATCCCATCCATGTCGATTATCTCGACCAAGGGAACCCTGGACATGGCCTACCCGCCCTTCATCCTGGCGGCGACAGCAGCAGCCCTTGGCTGGGATGTTTCGGTGTTCTTTACCTTCTATGGCCTCACCCTGCTGAAAAAAGATCTTGATCTTGAAATCAGCCCGCTCGGCAACCCCGCCATGCCGATGAAAATGCCAGTAGGACCCGAATGGCTGCAGAAAATGGATATCAAGATTCCCAACCTGGTGATGGCGGGAATTCCAGGATTCGAGAAGATGGCAACCGGGATGATGAAAAAGAGCCTCAACAACAAGGGCGTGGCGTCAATCGGCGAGTTGCGTTCGCTGTGCCTGGAGGCTGACGTGAAACTGATCGGCTGCCAGATGACCGTCGATCTCTTCAATATGAATCAGGATGAATTTATCCCTGAAGTCGACGACTGGATCGGAGCGGCCAGTTTTCTGCCGACGGCGCAGAAATCGGATGTAACGCTGTTTGTGTAGGAGACCCTCGCCTTAACTCTCTCTCAAAGTGAGAGAGTTGGGTTGACCTGCTTTGAGAAACTGCCGATTCCTAAAATATTGTTATCTCATAAGTTGAGGCTATGAATGACGGGGCTTTCTCCATTGTAATCATTGATGGATCGATAACGCCCGCCATAACCAGCAGTTAAAAGCCAGAGTGGTATCTTCTCAAAAAGTCCGTGTATTAATCGAGTCTGCGCTGAGATGATACCCAGAGTGTAGAGTAGCGAAGCGACGCTTTTAACTGTCCGAGTTTATAGCTTTGTTAGCTGTGATATCGTACAAAGTTCCAGACACATACTTATGAAGGACACTCGACACAAGAGTTTGATACGGAATTCCTTCTTCCATAGCACGGCGCTGTATTGCATTTAAATCTCTGCCTGAGAGCCTTATGTTAATTCTTTTATCCTTCCTGGACATTTGCGCTGCGGACTCTTCAATTAATTTCCTGCGTCTCGGGTTCAGCACAGACTTCAATTCACCAGATTCATAAGCCTCGAGAATTTCTTGTTCTTCTTTATCCAACTTAATGCGATTCATGATTTTCCTCCAAGGTATTCCTTGGCTGCCTTTCTGCTTGGGAATGCTGTTTTAAGAAAGATCTCCTCATCATTTTCAACTGCTTCGTCTCAATAACCACGGAGGGCTTGCGATGTCTGAGAAAAGCACTGATTTTCATCAGGATTCTGTCGATAAATTTTGGCGGTCAATCGTAAAGATGCCATATCCACCTCGTTAACCGGGTTAGTCCCCAAAACTTGTACCGACGCGGCGGGCGCTCTCGACCCATGCGTGGTCAGGCGGAACAAGGTTTTTCTTGCCAGCCACCTCTTCCAGTGGAATCGCGACAGCCTCCTCGCCCCTGGCAGCCAGCATCACGCCATAGTTTTCCGCGTCGACCAGGTCCGCGCAGGCAGTGCCGAGACGGGTCGCCAGAATCCGGTCTGCCGCTGAAGGCGTGCCGCCTCGCTGCAGGTGGCCAAGGATGGTGATGCGTGACTCCAGACCGGTCAACTCCTCCAGACTGCCAGAGAGAGAGAGGGTGTTATCGATATGTTCACGCTCGATCTGCGCCAACACCTTTTTCGCCTCTTTTTTCTCTTTCTTGCTCTTCGGAGCACGCTTGATCGCATCTGCCTCGTGAAATTTTTCGGCAACACCAATCGGCATGGCGCCCTCCGAGACGGCAACGATGCTGAAATTTTTGCCGCTGCGCACACGCATGCGAATGGCC
The DNA here is from genome assembly GCA_015767355.1 of Gammaproteobacteria bacterium. Lineage (GTDB taxonomy): Bacteria > Pseudomonadota > Gammaproteobacteria > Chromatiales > Chromatiaceae > Sva-25. The sequence goes on along the minus strand of JADWMH010000065.1, from coordinate 7,184 downwards.
TCGGCGATACGCTCGACATCATAGGCGATCTCCGGAATCAGAATGACATCGGCGCCGCCGGCAATGCCTGCCCCCAGAGCCAGCCAGCCCGACCTGTGCCCCATGATCTCGGCTACGATAATGCGATGGTGGCTGTGCGCTGTGCTGTGCAGGCGGTCAATCGCATCTGTTGCAATACCCAGCGCAGTGTCATAACCAAAGGTGACATCGGTACCCCATACATCGTTGTCGATGGTCTTGGGCAGGGTAATCACATTCAGCCCCTTCTGCTTGAGCAGCAGCGCATTTTTTTGTGTACCGCCGCCGCCCAGACACACCAGTGCATCCAGATGCCGCGCATGGTAGTTCTCGACAATAACATCGGTCATGTCCATGCTTTTGCCACCCACCATCATGCGATTCGGCTTGTCACGTCCGGTACCCAGTATGGTGCCGCCACGGGTGAGAATATCTGACAATACAGCGCCGTCCAGCGCCATGGTGCGATTCTCGACCAGACCGCGAAAACCATCGCGAAAGCCGATAATCTGCATGTCGTAGTAGCTTTGTGCCGCCTTTCCCACGCCGCGTATGGCGGCATTCAGGCCCGGACTGTCTCCGCCCGCCGTAAGGATACCGATATGTTTGGTCATGATTTTCTCCTTCAAGATTTCTCCCTGCGGTCGAAATGACAGGGGAGTTATGTTTTTTCGTTTCTGCGATCAAGCTCGCGCAGCCAGGCCAGGCGTTCGGCGATCTTTGCCTCAAGCCCGCGGTCGACAGGGTGGTACCAGGATTGCCCGGCAAGCTCTTCGGGAAGGTAATTCTCACCGGCAGCATAAGCATTTGGCTCGTCATGAGCATAACGATACTCCTTGCCGTAATCGAGCTCTTTCATCAGTTTTGTGGGAGCATTGCGCAAATGCAGCGGCACTTCCAGGGATCCTGATTTTTTTGCCGCCTTCATGGCATTGTTAAATGCCGTGTAGACGGCGTTGCTCTTTGCTGCAACCGCCAAATAGATGACAGCCTGTGCAATGGCAAGCTCTCCCTCCGGGCTGCCGAGGCGCTCCTGCACATCCCAGGCTTCGAGCGCCAGCTGCAGCGCACGCGGATCGGCGTTGCCGACATCTTCGGAGGCCATGCGCACCACCCTGCGGGCGATATAGAGGGGATCGCAGCCGCCGTCAAGCATGCGGCAAAACCAGTAGAGCGCCGCATCGGGCGATGAGCCCCGCACGGATTTATGCAGCGCAGAGATCTGGTCGTAGAAGCTCTCTCCTCCCTTGTCGAAGCGGCGCACCCTGCCGGCAACGATCTCCCTGATAGTCTCGCTGGAGATCTGATCTGTATCGCTGAGGTCCGCCGCAATCTCCAGCAGATTGAGCGCCCGCCGGGCATCGCCATCGGCCGCCTGCACCAGCAGTTGCAGATCTTGCTCCTCGATTGTCAAACCACGCTCGCCCAGTCCCCGCTCGTTGTCCGCCATTGCAGTGCGGATGATCGATAGCAAGGCATCTTCTCCGAGCGCCTTCAATACATAGACACGGGCACGGGAGAGCAGCGCATTATTGAGTTCGAAGGAGGGGTTTTCCGTGGTGGCACCGACAAAAACGATGGTGCCGTCTTCGACGTGCGGCAGAAAAGCGTCCTGCTGGGATTTGTTGAAACGGTGCACTTCATCGATAAAGAGCACGGTCATGCGGCCCTGCTGCCGCAGTACACGCGCCTGTTCGACAGCGGCGCGAATCTCCTTGACCCCGGAGAGCACCGCAGAGAGCTTGATGAAAGCTGCTCCGGAGTGATTCGCCAGCATCGAGGCCAGCGTGGTTTTTCCCGTACCGGGAGGCCCCCAGAAGATCATCGAATGAAGACGGTCATTCTCGATGGCCTGGCGCAGTGGTGAAGATTCGCCAACGATGTTCGACTGCCCGTAGAACTCCTGCAGGTTGCGCGGGCGCATACGATCGGCAAGCGGCCTGAATTGCCCCTCCTGCTGATCGAACAGATCAGTGTTCCCAGACATCGAAACCGGGCGGCGCCTTGAATTTAAACAGGCTTTTGTTGAGAACAGGATTGCGCTTCACATTACTGAAGCTGAACCTGGTGTGCTGGCCAAGTTTGTCTGTCATCTCCAGTTTCACCAGCTTGTTATCAAGAAAAGCAACATCCACCTCCTCAACCTGGCTATCCTTGTCAACGGGAGCAAGCGCCATCCACTCCAGTCCATCGCGTTTATATTCACGCAAAATTGTGAAATGTTTGTCGACCTTTTCTCCCTGTGACAGCAGCTGCGCCGGCGTGCCGCGCAGCGCCATTTTTTGCGGCTGATGCGAAACCTGTTCGAGATCGCGATCCAGCAGCCACACCGTCCTGCCGTCAGCGACAATCAATTGCGCATCCTTGCCAGCATAATCCCAGCGAAATTTACCCGGACGCTTGAGATAGAATACGCCGTTTTGTGATGAATATTGACTACCGCCCTGCGACTCGACACTCTGCACAAAATCCGCCTGCATGGTTTTCAGGCCGGTGAGAAACCTGTCCAGCGACGTTGCATACAGCGGCGTTGAAAACAGAGAGAGCAGTGATATCAATAAAATGATTAATAACTCTCGCCAAGACGCGAAGCTCGCCAAGAAAAACCTTTGCGGTCTTTGCGCCTTGGCGAGAGAAAAATAATCTCTTTCATGCCTCGTCTGTCTGAGAGTTGGTCTCACTTGAGAAATAGGCATGCTATCAACCCTCAACAGGTGGTGGAGCCAGCACAGTTCTGGAGCCATTGGTTTCAGGCGGAGAGACAATGCCGATACGCTCCATCTCCTCGATCATGCGCGCCGCCCGGTTATAACCGATTTTGAGACGGCGCTGCACTCCCGATATAGAGGCGCGGCGTGTGTCGGTAACGATTTGCACCGCCTCGTCAAACAGCGGATCACTATCTTCCACATCGACGCCCGATGCCTCCGGCGACAATCCTGGAATAGCCTCGGAATGCTCCTGTAAAATCTCATCGACATAGTTTGCAGCACCATTATGCTTCAGAAATTCGACCACGTTATGCACCTCATGGTCATCCACGAAAGCGCCATGCAGCCGCTGGGGGATGCTGCTTCCCGGCGGCAGATAGAGCATATCGCCATGCCCCAGCAGATGCTCGGCGCCCTGCTGGTCAAGAATGGTGCGTGAATCGATGCGTGAGGAGACCTGGAAGGCGACGCGGGTAGGCACATTGGCCTTGATCAGACCTGTGATGACATCCACCGATGGCCGTTGAGTTGCCAGCAGCAGGTGGATCCCTGCAGCACGCGCTTTTTGCGCCAGCCGGGCGATCAGTTCCTCAACCTTCTTGCCAACCACCATGATCATGTCAGCGAACTCATCGACCACAACCACGATAAACGGCATTTTACTGAGTGTTGGAATCTCCGGCGGTTCAGCGCCCTCATCCAGCAGGGTGTTGGGATCAACCACGAAGAACGGATCTTTCAAGGGTTCACCGGCCTTCTCTGCATCCATGACCTTCTTGTTATAGCCGGCGATGCCGCGCACTCCCAGCGCCGACATTAATTTGTAACGCCGCTCCATCTCGGCCACACACCAGCGTAGCGCATTAGCCGCATCCGCCATATCCGTGACCACCGGGCATAACAGATGCGGTATGCCTTCATACACCGACAACTCCAGCATTTTGGGGTCGATCATGATCATACGCACTTCATCCGCTTTCGCCTTGAACAGCAGACTCAGGATCATGGCATTAACAGCGACCGATTTACCGGAACCCGTGGTGCCGGCAATCAATGCGTGCGGCATTTTAGAGAGATTGGCTACGGTTGGGTTTCCTGCAATATCCTTGCCCATACCCAGCGTCATCACCGAACGGGACTTGTCATAGACTTCGGAGCGCAGTATCTCGCTGAGAAAGACGATTTCCCTGTGTTCATTAGGAATTTCAATACCGATCACCGATTTGCCGGGGATATTCTCAACCACACGTACACTGATGACCGACAGAGAACGCGCCAGATCCTTTGACAGTGCGGTCACCTTGCTCGCCTTGGTCCCGGCAGCCAGCTCCAGCTCATAGAGTGTGACGATTGGCCCCGGATGGACAGCCACTACCGAGACATCCACCTTGAAATCCGACAACTTCAGTTCAAGCTGCCGCGACATCATCTCCAGGGCCTTGTCTGAATGCTGCTGCACCCGCTCTCCGGGTTCGTCCAGCAGGGACAGCGGCGGCAATACGGTGTTGGGATCCGCTTTGAACATGGTCTTTTGCTTCTCTTTCTCGACCCTGGCGCTGCGTTTGATTTTCTGGATGACCGGTTCGATTTTCGGCGGCTTCCTCTTCTCCGCCTTTTTTCGGTCTATTTTCAACGAGACGATGCGCTCCTCTTTGAGACGCTGGGCCTCGATCTTCTCCTCCTTCTGCTCGCGGCGTTTTTTGAACAATGAGAGAATCTGGTCATAAACGCCCAGGACGAGTCCGCCTACCGCCTCCATGACCATGAACCAGGAGACACCGGTAAACAGCGTCACTCCAGCAACGAAAATTGCTACCAGCAGCAGCGTCGCACCCGTTGGACTGAGCGCATTCACCAGCATCGATTCCAGCACCTGGCCGAGAATTCCTCCAGCCCCCTCTGCCAGCTTCAGACCGAAATCGCTCAGATGCAGTGCGCCCAGCCCGCACCCGCCGATGATCGTCAATGCAAAACCACTCCAGCGCAGGGTGAGCAGCGGCGTATTCATGTGGTCATCAACGGTGCGTTCCCTGAGGATCAGCCAGCCGCTCCATACCAGCATCACCGGAAATAAAAAGGCGAAAATACCAAACAGTGAGTAAAAAACACTGGCGAACCAGGCGCCTGCCACCCCACCAAGATTATGGATATCCTCACGTTCACCCACATATGACCAGCCGGGATCAAGCTGCGAATAGGTAATGAATGTGAGAAAAAAATAGGCTGCAACAGCGACAATCATCCAGAAAGCCCCCTCTCTGAGACGCTCACTGATCCCCCGCTCATTACTGTTTGCCAACTCACTCCAGGACACGATGACTATTCCTCATTAATTTCGAATGTTTACCTAATTTTTCAGTTATTTCTCAATAACCCCATGCATTGCTTCTAAGCGGATGTAGGGGGGATAAGCGACAGCGCATCCACCATGCTTTTGGCACAATGGTGGATGCGGCAAAAAAACGCCTTATCCCCCCTACATTTTTTCGATCAGTTTCCAGCACGGTGTTATTGAGAGATTACATAATTGAACCAATTTCAATGAATCCCTTTACCCTTTTGATTCCATTCCGTAACATAGAAAAAATCTGCCGAACAAGCCTGTCGGGCCATCTTGCATTTTGGGGAATTATACATGAGTGAAAGCAAGCATTGCCGACTTCTGATCCTGGGGTCCGGTCCAGCCGGATATACAGCTGCAGTTTACGCTGCACGCGCCAACCTCCATCCGGTGCTGGTTACCGGCATGGAGCAAGGCGGACAACTGACCACGACCACCGACGTCGACAACTGGCCCGGTGATCACGAAGGCGTCCAGGGGCCCGATCTGATGGAGCGCATGCGTCTACATGCGGAGCGTTTTGAAACAGAGGTCATTTTCGACCATATCAACAAAGCGGACCTCAGCCAGCAGCCCTTTCAGCTCAGCGGCGACCAGCAGGAATATACATGTGATGCATTGATTATCTGCACCGGCGCATCCGCCATGTATCTGGGTCTGGAATCGGAAGAGACCTTCAAGGGCAAGGGAGTCTCAGCCTGCGCCACCTGTGACGGCTTTTTCTATAAAAACCAGAAGGTTGGCGTGATCGGAGGCGGCAACACCGCTGTCGAGGAGGCGCTCTACCTCTCAAATATTGCGGATCATGTCACACTGGTTCATCGCCGTGATGAATTACGCGCAGAAAAATTCCTCCAGCATCAGATTCTCGAAAAAGCTGAAAACGGCAACATCACCATCGAGTGGGACTCAGTGCTCGAGGAAGTCCTGGGCGACGACAGCGGCGTGACCGGCATGCGTCTGAAAAATGTCAAGGACGGCTCCACCAGGGATCTTGATCTGCACGGGGTTTTCATCGCTATCGGGCACAAACCCAATACCGCGCTCTTCGATGGCCAGCTCGAAATGCACAACGGCTACCTCAAGGTCCACAGCGGCATCGATGGCAATGCCACCCAAACCTCCATCGAGGGTGTTTTTGCCGCCGGCGACGTCATGGACCACGTCTATCGCCAGGCGATTACCTCGGCAGGAAATGGCTGCATGGCTGCGCTGGATGCCGAGAAGTATCTTGATGCGCTTGAGTCTTAAAAACACAGTTTGCAGTCATCAGTAGACAGTTTGCAGTAAAGGCAAGGAACAGAAACTGCAAACTGACGACTGCCAACTATCTATCTATGTTTTTCTCTCTGGACGATACTGCCAGCAACAGCGATTTTCCTGATCCCCGGCTGGCCGAAACCGAACCGAACGGACTGCTGGCCATAGGCGGCGACCTCAGCGCCACGCGTTTATCCACTGCCTATCGCTCGGGCATCTTCCCCTGGTTTAGCGCCGGGGAGCCCATTCTGTGGTGGTCACCCGATCCTCGCCTACTGCTGTTCCCTGAGAAAATACATATTTCACGCAGCCTGCGGAAGACCCTGCGCAGGGGTGACTACCGGACAACATTTGATGAAGCCTTCAGCGACGTCATCGCCAACTGTGCAGCAACACCCCGTCAGGATCAGCCCGGCACCTGGATCATCGACGAGATGATCGACGCCTATATTAAACTCCATCATCATGGCTATGCCCATTCGGTGGAGGTGTGGCATGAAAACAAACTGGTCGGCGGGCTGTATGGCGTCGCCATCGGCAGTGCATTTTATGGCGAGTCGATGTTCAGCTTGATGAGCAACGCCTCCAAAATTGCACTGGTTGCATTGACGCGCAAGCTGCAGCATTATGGCTTTCATTTCATCGATTGCCAGATGGAGACACCCCACCTGCTCACCCTGGGAGCTGAAAGCGTTCCAAGAGAGGAGTTCCTGAAGATGAATGCCATCGCAAGTCAGCGGCAAAACAGCATTCTGTGGAGTAAGGGGTGATGCATTTATTAAAATACCAATCTTGCTTGTCTTTTTGTCCGTGCTTTTCGCCGCCACTTTGGTTACATAGTTCACTATGCGCCC
>JADWMH010000064.1 GCA_015767355.1 Gammaproteobacteria bacterium | reverse complement strand
CGAACTGCAAAAGCAAAATCTGCAGCAGCTGGAAGAGCAGAAAAGCACGCTGCTGGCGGAACAACAACGACGGCAGAGCGAACTCGATGAGTCAAAGCTTGTTCAGAAAAAAACAGATTCCCAGCTCGATGAAACCCGTGCACAGCTGCAACAGACTCAGGAACGACTCAAAACGAGCACCATCGCGGCAGAACAAAGCCTGAGTGAGCTTCAACAGACACAAGCGGCCAAATTGACGATGCAAGAGTCGCTGGATGAAGCACACAAGAAAATCACAACCACAAGCGCCAGGCTGGTTGAAGAGAGTGCTGCGCTAAAGAGCAGCCTTTCAGAAGTATCACAGCTCACAGCTGCTTCGAAAGAGAGCCAGCAACGAATCGCTGAGCTTCAGGAGCACAAAGAGACACTCGCCGCTGATCATCGTCTGTCACAACAAGAGATTGAAGAAGTCAGGCAGAAGCACCGGCAATCTCTTGAAACAATCCGTGAAATCCAGCAAAAACTGGGGATTTCCACTGAGCAGCTGAGTGCAGCACAGCAGCTGGCGTCACAACATGAATCGGCTGCATCACAGCATCTTGCTTCTATCGATTCACTCACCGATGAACGCACACAACTCGAACAGGAGACTGCCCGGCTCAACCAGCTGCTCGCAAAGCTCAATGACAGCGTCAGCGCCATGCAGGAGAAGCTTGCAGGAAGCGAAAGTGAACTGAGCAAAAAGCGCACCCTCGTGGAGAGCTTGCAGCAGAAGAATGAGAGCATCGCTGTCAATATTGCCGCACTGCGGCAGACATTGAGTGGTTCCCAGGAGGATCTGTCAGGCCTGGAGGATGACTACTCCGATCTCAGAGTCAAATATGACAAGCTCGTCAAACCTGCGCGCAGCAGCAAGAGTAAACATGTCGTCGACTTCCGCTATACCAGCCAGCTCGGTGATGACAGGTTTATCGTCAAACGTCCTGAAGATAGTGAATTCTCACCTCCCATGACGCTTGAAGATGCAGAGAGACTGCTGCAGTCTATCGTTGTCGACCACTGCAGGGACCTCTATGTCAGAATCGTTTTTCCCCAGCGCGAGCCCCTCTCCCATCAAAAGGCATGGGCATTGACGTCCAGACTACACAAGTATGACTATTATCATCGCTCGACACCATGCAAATAGATGCATAGGATGCCTATCCCCCCTCACCCCGGCCCTCTTCCGGCGGGAGATGGGGATGGCTCCGGCTCGCCCTTGATGCGTTCACGCATTCCCTGCACGAAGGCATAGAATGGCGGCACCAGCAGGGTTCCGAGGATGGCTGCTGCGATCATGCCTCCCAGCACGGCCGTACCCAGTGAACGGCGGCTCGCAGCCCCCGCTCCAACGGCGACCGCCAGCGGGATAACGCCGAGGATGAAGGAGAAGGCGGTCATCAACACCGCGCGAAAGCGCAGTCGTGCGGCATTGAAGGCCGAGTCGGCAATGCTGTTGCCCTCCTCCCTAAGCTGCTTGGCGAACTCGACGATGAGGATGGCGTTCTTGGATGCCAGACCAACCAGCAGCACCACGCCGATCTGCATGTAGACATCATTGTTGAGTCCCGCCAGGGTTTGCGCGACAACTGCGCCGAAGATCGCCACGGGCACGGCCAGCATCACCGAGATAGGAATCGACCAGCTCTCATACTGCGCCACCAGGAACAGAAACACGAACAGCAGCGCCAGCCCCAGAATGATCGAGGATGAATCGCCGGCGAGCAGCTCCTGGTAGGCCTGCCCCGTCCATTCAAAGGTATATCCGGAAGGCAGTTTCTCTTTAGCCACTTGCGCCATCGCGGCTAGCGCGTCACCGGAACTGTATCCCGGGGCTGCACTGCCGTTGACGGTGATAGAGCGATAGATGTTGTAGCGGTTGATCATGTCGGGGCCCAGCAGCGGTTCGGCCCTAAGCAGCGTGCGCATCGGCACCATCTCTCCGGTTGCATTGCGGGTATGCAGGTTGTAGACATCCTCGATACCGTTGCGAAATTGCGCATCAGCCTGCGTCAGCACCTGGTAGGTCTTGCCAAACTTGTTGAAATCGTTGACATAGGCTGAGCCCAGCTGGCTGGAGAAGGTCGCATAGAGGTCTGTCAGCGAGACCCCCATCAGCTTGGCCTTGTCGCGGTCGACGTCGAGAAAGATCTGCGGCACCGATGCTTTGAAAGTACTGAATACGGCGCCCAGTTCAGGCGCCTCCTTGGCGCCAAAGATCAAACCACCCATGACAGACGCCATGGTCTGCGGTGTATCGCCGCTTGTGGACTGCAAGATAAATTCGAAGCCGCCGGTGTTTCCCAGACCGGGAATCGGCGGCGTCTGGAACGGGAAGATATTGGCTGTCGGGATGGCGTTGAGCTTTCCATGGAGCTGCCGCACGATGGCGTCTTCGTGCAATTCCGGCGCAGTACGCTCTTCCCAGGGATCCAGCACGGCAATGACCAGTGCGCCATTGGATGCCACGCCCTGTTTGAGAATACTGTAACCGGCAACAGACATGACATTCGCCACTCCCGGCTGCTGCTTGACGATCGCCTCTGCTTCCCTGACGACGCCATCGGTGCGGTTCAGTGACGCCCCCTCCGGCAGCTGGATATCGATCATGAAGGCGCCCTGATCCTCGATCGGCACAAAACCTGTCGGCATCTTGCTGAATAGCCAGAAGGTCGCCGTTGCAAACACCACAAACAACACCATCACCAGTGCGCTGCGACGCACCAGCACAGTCACCCAGCTGCCGTAACCACCACGCACTTTCTCAAATATACGATTGAACCAGCCGAAGAAACCCGTGTCAGGAAGCCCGCTGGTGGGTTTGAGCAGGCTGGCGCACAATGCCGGGCTGAGAGTAAGGGCGTTGATCGACGAGATCAATACGGCAATGGAGATCGTCACAGAGAACTGCTTGTAGAGCTGTCCGGTCAAACCAGGCATGAAGCCGACCGGTATAAACACAGCCAGCAATACCAGCGTCGTGGCAATGATCGCGCCGGAGATTTCCGACATTGCCTTGCGCGTGGCGTCACGTGGCGACAGTCCATCAGCCAGATGCCGTTGGGTGTTCTCCACCACGATGATGGCGTCATCCACGACGATGCCGATCGCCAGGATCAGGCCGAACAGCGTGATCAGGTTGATGGAGTATCCCATCACCATCAGGCCGGCAAAGGTGCCGATGAGGGAAACAGGAATCGCGATCGTCGGTATCAGTGTGGAGCGCCAGTCCTGGATGAAGATGAACACCACCAGCACCACCAGGAAGATGGCAATAAACAGCGTGGTGACGACCTCATTAATCGATGCCTCGATCAGACGCGTGGTGTCATACAGCACGGAGTATTCGACATCCTCGGGAAAGCGCCCTGAGAGATGCTCCATCTCGTTGCGCACCGCTTCCGCCACCTGCATGGCGTTTGCCCCCGGCAACTGGTAGATCGCCAGTATGACCGCATCCTCTCCCTCCAGGTTGCCATAGGCCGAGTAGGTTTTCGAGCCCAGCTCTACACGCGCAATATCCTTGACGCGCACAGTTGAACCATCGTCATCGACACGCACGATAATCTCACCGAACTCCTCAGGATCAGACATGCGTCCATGCGTTCGCAGGGTATATTGAAATTGCGTCTCTTTGGTCGCCGGCGCCTGGCCGACCTGGCCGGCGGGAACCTGGACATTCTGTTCACGGATTGCAGTGATGACATCGGTTGGCGTCAGCTCCAGGCCGGACAACTTCGCCGGATCAAACCAGATGCGCATGCCGTAATCCTGAACACCAAGGATAGATGCCTTGCCTACGCCATCGAGCCGCGCCAGCGCATCGGTGACATTGATATTGGTATAGTTGCTCAGAAACAGATTGTCATAGGTCTGTTTTGGAGAAAACAGGTTGACCACCATCAGCATATTGGTCGACTGCTTGGTTGTCGTCACACCCTGGCGGCGCACCTCCTCGGGCAGCATCGCTTCAGCCTGGCCGACACGGTTCTGCACATTGACGGTGGCGATATCAGGATCCGTGCCTACTGCAAAACTGACTGTGAGTACGTAACTGCCGTCGTTGGCGCTGTTGGATGACATGTAGATCATGTCATCCACGCCGTTGATCTTGGATTCCAGCGGCCCGGCGACGGTGTCGGCGATGGTCTCGGCATCCGCACCCGGGTAGGTAGCGGAGACCTGCACCTGCGGCGGCGCAAGCTCCGGATACTGGGCGACCGGCAGCGCTGTCAGCGCGATCAGACCGGCAATGGTGATGACGATCGAAATGACGAAAGCAAACTTCGGGCGATCGATAAAGAATGCACTAAACACGGCTTACTCCTGAGGTAGCTGCAAAACTCCGTCATTACGGCATGCTTTTAGCCGGAATCCGTGCGTCTTGAGCTCTAAATTGGGTTCAATCAGAGTTTCCTTCACTCTTTTTGGATTTACTTTCACTCTCTTTACTCGCTGTCTCTTTGCTCTCTTGCGCCTGACTGGGCTCCTGCTCCTCTTCCGGCTCGTTCATGGCGCCCCCTCCCTGGCTGTTGGCAAACGGCGACACGGCCTGCTTGGGCGTAACTTCCATGCCGGCGCGAACTTTTTGCACGCCTTCGATAATGACCCTCTCCCCAGGCTGCAGACCATCTTTGACGATCCAGTCTCCGGCATGCTGCCTGCCAAGCTTGACCTGACGGATCTCCACCTTGTTCTCCTGGTCGACGAGCAGCACAAACTTACCGCTCTGGTCCTCCTGTACAGATGCCTGGGGAACGACCAGCACATCCTCTTTCTCTTCAAGACTCAGCAGCATCAGCACATTGATTCCCGGCACCAGCAATTCATCGGGATTATCGAAACGCGCCCTGACCACGACCGCGCCGGTGCGGCGATTCACCGTGTTATCGGAAAAATCGATGACGCCCGGATGTTCATAGATGGAGCCATTCGGCAATTCAATCTTGACCTCGAATTTCCTGGGGCCTCCCTTCTCTTTCACTTTCTTATTTTGGTGGATATTCAGCATCACATTTTCACTGACATTGAAAGTGGCGTAGATTGGATCGAGTTCCACCACCTGCGCCAGTTCTCCCGTTGATGCATCAACCAGGTTGCCGACGCTGACGACTGCGCGTCCGATGCGCCCGTCGATCGGTGATTCGATGCTGGTATGCTTCAGATTGATCTCGGCTTCCTCGACACGCGCCTGGGCGGATTGCAGCTGCGCCGCCGCCTGCAGCTTGTCGCTCTCGGCCTTGTCGACATCCTGCTGGCTTGCAAATGACTTTTTACCCAGCTCCTCGTAGCGCACCAGATCCTTCTCTGCCCGCACCAGTGCTGCCTGGTACTCTGCCACAGAGCCTTTGGCCGCAGCCAGCGTCGCCTCGTAAGACTCCGGATCTATCTTGAAGAGCAGATCACCCTTGCTAATATCCCCGCCCTCTTCAAAATTTCGCTCCAACAGATAGCCCTGCACCCTTGCCCTGACAGAGACATCATTGATGGCAGTCGTCCTGCCGAGAAACTTGACGCTGTTGGAAATCTCTTTTTGCGAAACAGCCTGCACCAGCACACCAGGTGGCGGCGCTGCCTTTTCAGCCGGTTTTTCACCGCATGAGGAGAGCATCAGTAGGCTGGCTGCAAGCAGAGTTGCTTGTGTAAACCAATTCACAAGGTGCGTGAAGCGTGGTGTTGTATTGCATTGAATCATTGGGTTTTCCTTGGAGAGGGGAAGCGTCAATCAGTTTGGAATTTCACAGCCCGCTTTGCAGGCTCGCCTCGATAAATTGATCAAGGGAGCCATCCAGCACTGCCTGGGTGTTGCTGGTTTCGACGTTGGTGCGCAGATCCTTGATGCGCGACTGGTCCAGCACATAAGAGCGTATCTGGCTTCCCCAGCCAATGTCGGACTTGGTCTCCTCCAGCGCCTTCGAGCTTTCGCTGCGCTTCTGCATCTCCAGCTCATACAGCTTGGCCTTCAGCTGCTTCATCGCCTGGTCCTTGTTCTTGTGCTGGGAACGTCCACTTTGACACTGCACCACCACGCCTGTCGGGTTGTGCGTGATGCGCACCGCGGATTCCGTTTTGTTGACATGCTGCCCACCGGCGCCGGATGCCCGGTAGACGTCAATACGCAAATCGGCGGGATTGATCTCGATCTCGATGGTGTCATCAATTTCCGGGGAGACGAACACCGCAGAAAAAGAGGTGTGGCGACGGTTGCCCGAATCGAATGGAGACTTGCGCACAAGGCGATGCACGCCGATCTCGGTGCGCAGCCAGCCGAAAACGTAGTCACCTTGAATATGCACCGTTGCAGACTTGATGCCGGCAACATCGCCGCTGCTGACTTCCATCAGTTCGCTCTTGAAACCATGTGAATCACTCCAGCGCAGGTACATGCGCAACAGCATCTCGGCCCAGTCCTGGGCTTCTGTTCCGCCGGAACCCGCCTGAATATCGAGATAGGCGCTGTTGGCGTCGAGTTCACCGGAAAACATGCGCTGAAATTCAAGCTCCTGCACCTTTTTTTCGCATGCATCGACATCATCAGCGACCGAGTCGACAGCTTCAGCATCGCCCTCCTCCACCGCCATCTCGATCAGTTCACCGGCATCACTCAGAACCTCAGCGATCTGATCGATGCCACCGACAATTGTCTCCAGCCTGGAGCGCTCCTGACCTAATGCCTGCGCGCGTTCCGGCTCATTCCATACATCCGGCTGTTCCAGTTCGCGCTGCACCTCGTCCAACTGCTCCCTTTTGCCTGCATAGTCAAAGATACCCCCTCAGGGACTGCATACGCCCCCTGAGATCAGCAATTTTATTCGTGATAGGATTAATATCTTGCATTTTTCCTCGTTATTTCAATAAGTTACTATTGCAATCAATTACTTGTATCACTTAAGTATAGACAGTATTAATGCCAATTTTGCCTGAAATAGACTAAAAAACCGCTCGTAGTGATACAGAATTGATACAGAAAAGATCCCAAAAAGCCGATATCAGAGGTTAAGACTGATACCGGCTCAACACAATCATGCTGAACGGGAGCAAGATCATGCACTGCGAAGATTATACCAGATCAGAGGTTTTCTAAATGGCCTCCATCACCAAGCGCGACAAAAAGTACCGCGCACTCGTTCGCAAGAAAGGAATCACCCGATGCCAGACATTTCAAACCAAGTCAGCCGCCAAGACATGGGCAACCCGCATCGAAGCCCAACTTGAACATGTAGCCGCCGGATCAAGACTGCCGGTTAAAGGTTGGACAGTGGGCGACCTGATCGACAGATACATCGCCGATATCAAACCGGTAAAGCAGTGGAGTCCCGGGAAAGACTCGGTTCTCAACAAGATCAAACAATACATCGGAGATAACCCAAGCTCTTCATTCTCTGTTGAGATGGTGATGGCCTTCGCCCGTGACAGGCGGCGTGATGGAGCTGGAGACGCCACCATTGCAGGAGAGAGGAGACGACCCGCGCATTTTCCCCTATCTGAAGCAATCAATCAGCGCCGCATTTATGCGTGGGTGCATCGGGTCGAGGATCGTGGATCTGCACTTCCATGATCTACGTCACCATGCATTGAGCATCCTGTTTGAACAAGGTTATTCGATCCAGGAGGTTGCCATCGTCAGCGGTCATAGCAGTTGGGACATGCTGAAACGCTACACCCACATCAAGCCAGAGAGTCTGCACCGATCAGTTACGCACGTCGGGCGCTGTACGCGGTGCATAACCGCCATTCGGAATGCGCAGCACCCAGCAGTTCAAGCGCCGAGTGATGGGAAAAGATCGCATCCGGTCGCAGCGCCTTTGCAGCGAGAAAGCGATCCGGCTGAAATTTCCCGGGCTCGACGCCTGGCGGCACCGAAGCATAGACTCCCCTCGCCAGATTTTTTAACTTACCTCTGTCAGCCGCATAGCTCAGACGCTCCAGCGTTGCCTTGCGCCCCCCGGGCGGAGCCAATGCCTGTACGGCTTCATCAAGATTGAAGACGCGATGCGTTTGTAGGAATGTGTTGGTCTCCATGGCTTGAAAAATGGTTGTTAATATTTACGGTTATCGGGGGCATATTCCCCCATTTACTACAATTACGTCAAGTTTTGCATAAAGTAGACCCTCGAAGAGTGGTGTCCTTTCCTTTAAGAAAGTTAAAATCTGTATAGTCATTTCTGACTCTACCCCTGACTTGGGCTGAGCACCACGACTTAGCAAGGGAATGGTTGCTGGAGCGGTACGATGAACCGCTCTCGCATATCGATTTCAATAATTTCTGGTTTCAGTTCATCTGGGATAGATATTGCCATACTGCGCGGCACTACGTGCAGCAGTGATGTCCAGATGCTCTGGTTAGAGGCTGTCACCCAGTGGATGCCCAATGAGTGGAAAACTGCTGGAATTCTTGCAGTTCAAGGCGGATGCAATACCGCATTGCAAATCGGGATAAAAAAGCTGCTTTTTTCATGCTATTCGCTTAATATAAATCATATAATTCGCTTGATTTATTTCACTGTATTAGCGCAATATATACCAAGGAATATGAATGGTGACCTATGAACGACAGATACCCACGCTGGCAGAAAGAGAATATACAAGAGGCGATGTCTACCCGTCGTGTCCTCCTGCTTTCAGGTGTGCGTCAATGCGGTAAAACCACACTGGCAAAAGAGTTAGTGGATGAGGATACCGAATATCGCACACTGGATGATTTAACCCTCAAGCAAGCGGCGGAAAATGACCCGCATGGCTTTGTCAAACACAGCAAGCGAACCTTGATCATCGATGAAGTACAGCGCGTACCGGACTTGCTGCCTGCGATTAAAAAAGCCGTCGATGACGATACCCGTGCGGGTCAATATCTACTCACAGGCTCAACAAATATACAGGCCTTGCCCGGAGCGCAGGAATCACTTGCGGGACGGATTAGCAAATTGCGTCTTCGACCACTCACACAAGGCGAACTACAGAAAACTGCACCACATTTTATTGACCGCGCCTTTTCCGGTGCGCTTGAAACCCCTGCGACACACCGTGATAAAGACACTCTCATAGAAATGGCTGGCGCAGGCGGGTTTCCAGAGGCGCTTCTTTTAGATGGCCGCAGGCGCAAACGCTGGCACATCGATTATATCAATGCCATTTTGGAGCGCGACCTGAGGGACATCACCCGCATTCACCGCCTGAATCAGATGCAGGAGCTCGTCAGGATATTGGCCGCATGGTCATCCAAATTCATGAATGCCACGCAGATAGGCAGCACACTCTCCTTAAAAACTCAGGCGTTGAACGCCTATATCAATGCGCTGGAATCGCTCTACCTGATCGAGCGCGTTAAGCCGTGGACACGCACTGATTATGACCGTGTCGGAAAACAGGAAAAGTTGTTTATGACGGATAGCGGACTGATGACGTCCCTGCTCGGCTGGCATATTGATCAAATTCGCTTTGATACGGATCGCGCAGGGAAACTCATCGAGACCTTTGCTTTTAACGAACTTGCAGCGCAGATCGATGCCGCCGATGGTTTATATGAACTTTGGCACTATAGAGATCGTCAACAACGGGAGATTGACTTCCTGATTGAACGCGATGACGGCGCCATGATTGGAGTAGAGATCAAATCCGGCAGCAATATCGGCGCGAAAGATTTCAAGCATCTGAAGTGGTTCAAAAACACCCTGGCCGGAGATCGATCATTCAGCGGCATTCTCCTCTACAGCGGAGAACACATCGCATCCTTCGGGGAAAATATGCATGCTGTTCCCTTTGGCAGCCTGTGGATGTAACGCTCCGCATATATCAGCCGCCTGAATGTAGTGCTGTTATGCTCACTGCGTTATTCCCTGGCGAAACACGCTCCGAAATAGATTAGAAAGAGCCTGGCGGATTACTGTAGGTATTCTCTCAAACATACATCTCTTTGCCATCCTCCAGGCGTAACCAGCCCTTCACGATCCTGTAAATCACCCAGATCATATCTGCACCGAGAATAAGATACCCCACGCCAATATAGAACGTAATAAAACCGATAACTGACCATAAGAGGCTGAACCAGAATGTTCTGATCTGCCAGCGAAAATGCGATTCAATCCAGCTCCCCTGCACACTCGATCTCTTCACATAATTCACGATAACAGCAATAAAAATTGTCACTCCAAGCAAATAGGAAGCTGCCTGCAACGCATACAC
>JADWMH010000063.1:508-10260 GCA_015767355.1 Gammaproteobacteria bacterium | reverse complement strand
CCTGCGACGCCCTGAATATCCACTCGAGTCCCTCGTTGCTGTCTTCAGTAATGCCTTCGCCGTCGATCAGCATCACGCCAATCCGGTACTGTGCTTCAGTACACCCGCCTTCGGCAGCGCGTCGATACCAGATGCCGGCCCTGTAGAGATCTTTTTGTACTCCGACTCCGCTTGAGTAGCGCCCGGCAAGCGACGCCTGTGCCTCTACGTTTCCATCCAGCGCGTATCTTTCGAGCGTATCAAAAGGCATCTCAGCCAGCACAGTTGTGGCACTATCCACGGAATGAAAAGCATCATCTGCGTAAACCGATGCCGGGAGCGAAAGAGACATCGAGAGAAACATTGCCGGCAGAAGAGCTGAGGAGAAATGCTCTCCAAAAAGAGATCGACTGATCAGTTGTCCAGATAACAAACGATGATGATGCATAGCTTTTCTCTGGAACACACTATTCAACAGTAAGCAGGATGACCCCGATGACGAAAAACCATGCATATTGCTCTTTTGCGGAAAAATAAAACTTTTCTGATGCGGCTGCAGCCTTCTACAAGAGATCTCCTCCTGTGCAAGCTGAGTGAACGCATGCCTGCGCCCTGGTACCCGATCACATTGAGAGATCAGCGGAGTTCCATCGAGCACCATGGAGACGCCGATACTATGCGGATGGTCATGCATGGCAATCCGGCCGCCTGGAGGCAGGTAGAGCAGACCGGAACGGCAATTGTCGTGTTCAACAAGCGGAATCCAGTGATAAGGCTTGCTGCCTGCCGCCAAATCCCCGATTTGCCGCACCTTGTAGTGAAATTCAGCGCTCCTGTCCAACTCCCTATGCAGCTGGCCGATGCGCGAAGACAGCCACATGCAGGATGCCCGTTCGCCGTGTTCCAGTATGCGCCAGTTTTGCGCAATTTGCCGGCTCACTCCGGTGAATTTTTCTTCAACACCAGGTTTGACTTGCCGTCTGAAGAGGTCGTTCATTCTGACAACTCCGCATCGATCACAACATAGTCAAGCGATTTGTAATCGCTTACCTGGGCTGGAGCAAAGGGGACGACATCGATGACATCCGGAAATTCACTCTCTGCAATATCATTGAGAGAGGCAAATGAGCCGCAAACATGAAACACAACATCCAGCTCCTTCACCAGAGTCTCCAGATCAAAATGGACTTCCGGGTAAATTTCGGCGCTCTCCTTCGTCAGTGACAACATCTCTTCGCCATGTGAAACAACAGCAACAGGAAGATCGGCAAAACGCTGATGAATCAACGTCGTATAGTAGACCAGCCTGGGCATGATCCAGGTAAAAGCAGACTCGTCATATTCGTAGATAACAAAGACGACTCCCGGGGGAGCTTCATCTGCATTGATAATTGCATTGATCTGCTCCAATTCGGGCAGTTCGTCAGGAATTTCGTGGCTGCTACTCACAGCTGCCACCAGTGGACTGATGAACAACAGCAGCAATAAGAGAACGCCACGCAGGATTTGCAGATATTTCATCGACTCAAATGAGAATCAGTAAGCGGTTAAACCATCACCAAGTTAAGCACATTTTATGTGGACATGTGATTATTTTTTGGCGCAACTCTACACAAATGCTCTTGCAGCATGTAGGAATTGATGTTGACAGTGGAATTTTTAAGCTACAAAATGACAATTGCGGGAAGAAATTTTCTTCCGCAATTCAATATCTTTTGGAGAAAAATATGAAAAAAATGATTTTACTGGCATCTATCCTGGCGTTCTCAGCAGCTGCTTATGCAGAAGATGACAAAAACCTGGCTGAGAAGACAGGCGATGTCGTTGGCGGAACCTTAGGCGGAACTGCCGGAGCAGCTGGCGGCGCAGTGACCGGCACTGCTGAAGGAACAGCTGAAGGGGCAAAAAAAGGCAATGAAGTCGTACCCATTGTCGGCGGTGTCGTTGGCGGCGCTGCAGGTGCAGTTGGCGGCCTGGTAGAAGGCACCGGAGAAGGAGCAGTCGAAGGCGCCAAGAAAGGCAGCGGCAACGACTAAAAAACAGTTGGCGGTTCGCAGTAGGCAGTTTGCAGTAATAACATGAAACAGCTGCAAATTGTCTATTGTCGCCAATGTCGCCAACTTTTTTTACTTGTTTTGCTGCCAACTGCAAACTGACGACTACAAACTTTCTCTCCTGGTTTTATGAGCTTCAGTCAATACACCCCCAATCACAAAACAAAGATTATCTGCACCATCGGCCCGGCATCTGACTCCACGGAGATGCTGGAGAAACTGATGCAGTCAGGCATGAATATTGCACGCCTGAACTTCTCTCACGGGGATTTCGACTACCATCGCAATCTTATCAAACGCATCCGGGAAGTTTCTGCATCCAGCGGCCTTCATATTGCCATCATGGCCGATCTCTCCGGACCCAAGATGCGAATTGGAGAACTCGACGAACCCTTTACCCTGCAAAAGGGAGAGTACATTACCCTCACAACCGATCAGATCAAGGGAACTCGCGAACGCTTCTCCGTCAGTTTCAAGGGGCTGCCGGCGGCTGTCAGGCAGGGAGACCGTTTGTTTCTCAACGATGGTTTCATCCAGCTGGAGGTTCTTCAGTCCAATGGTAATGATGTCGAGTGTGAAGTCATCGTTGGCGGCCTGCTGAGCTCCCGCAAAGGACTCAATCTGCCGGGTATCGATCTGGGTGTGGATGCATTTACAGAAAATGACCAGCGCTGGCTTGCCTTTGCCGCCGAAAACAGAGTTGACGCTGTCAGCCAGTCATTTGTTGCCTCGGCGGAGGATATCAAAGCTGTCAGAAAGGCAGCACGCGAGCTGGACTATGATCCCTTTATCATCGCCAAGATCGAGCGCATTGAAGCGCTTGATCTGATCGATGAAATCCTCGAGGTCACAGATGGTTTGATGATAGCGCGCGGCGACCTCGGCGTGGAGATACCTATCGAGCGCATTGCTTCAGTGCAGAAACAGATCATGCACCAGGCTAATCACTCCGGCAAGCCTGTAATTACCGCCACGCAAATGCTCGAATCGATGACCGACTACAGCCGTCCGACGCGCGCCGAGGCCACCGATGTCGCCAACGCCATCCTCGACGGCACCGACTGCGTGATGCTCTCGGGAGAATCTGCAATGGGTAATTATCCCGAAGAGTCGGTCAGTATGCTTGCACGTATCGCTGCGGCTACCGAGCCGGACCGGCCGATTTGGCATCTGAAGCACGAAATCGACCAAAGCCTGCTACGGCAGGAGAGAGAGTGGGAGGTCGATTCAGTCAATGTGATTGCCCTGAGCATACACCACATCATCGAACGCTCCCTGCCGCTGGCCGTCATAGTCCCCACTGCAAGCGGCGATACCGCGAGAAATGTCACACGTTTTCGCCTGCCTGTGTGGATCATCGCCTTCAGTCATCGCGAGAAGACCTGCAAGGAGTTGCAGTTCTCCTATGGCGTAATGCCGGTCAAGGTCAAAACAGACCGTCAGGACTGGAGCCCCTTTATACGCCGCTGGTGCGCCGACCGGAATATTGAAGATGGCAAGATTCTGATGACACAGGGACCATCACCACAGCACCCCTGCAGCAATCACCGGTTGGAGATTGTCGAATTGAACTCCGAGTTAACCCCGATGTGCGTTCCCGATGAGAAGTTTTAAGTTTTATGTTTTAGGTAGGTTGACTTAAAACCTAACACCTAAAACCTAAAACCTGCCTAACTTAAAACCCTCCTAGTTCAAAGGTAAACTCTTGCATTTCATCGCCCCATAACATCCCCTTGCGGGAGACTCCCAGGCTGACTTCCTCTCCCGGCGGCTTGTCCAGCAATTCAATCTTGATGTCGCCGAGGGTGACGATCTTTTTGCCGTTAAGCATCTGGATGACGTCATCCTGTTTAACCCCTGCTTTCGCTGCGCTGCTGTTGCTGCCAAGCCCGCTGATCTTTACGCCGTTATCCGCATCTTCAAGAAACAACCCCATCAGGCCTGCTCCCGGCAGGGTCGCTATTGGCGGATAGATGACAAAATCAGCAATTTCACGGGTTACCTCCAGACCATCCGCAGGCAGCACAATCGCACTCTCGACGGGAGTGCGCCGCGTGACGCGGTCGGGTATGCCGGAGCCAAAAATCAGATGCCCTGTTCCCGCCAGCAGTACCATTTTTTTAGCGGGGTGAGCCTGCAGCCAGGCGGCGGCCTGTGCGGCCATGCTCTCATCCCACAACAGCTGTACATCAACAAATCGGTCGAAATTCTCTTTTTTCATCTGCGGATGCTGCTCGTATATTTCACGCAGACGCTGCTCATAGGCATTGTCCGAACGATCGATCTCTGCCGGCAACTGCTGACGCTCCTCTTCGCCCAGTCCATCCAGACCGACCTCCGAGACGCGCTCCTTCATCTCCGTAGAGATGTTCAGTGCAACAACCGGGATGTGATTTTTTTGCGCGAAATCCAGGAGAGGACGGTAGAGTCTGTAATCATAGCCCCAGCGTTTGTACCAGCCGCTCTCTTCAAGAAGCTGGCGCTCACTCAGATCTCCTTTGATAAAGGCATCCAGTTGGGACTGGTAAGGCTGCTGAAACATCTCCATGCCAATTGCAATACCGGGGAACTCCTTATATATGCGGCGGATGATCTCCAGCTGGTTGAGGTGATGGCCATAATTTGTGTGTGTTTCACCAACAGAAATGAGCTGTTTTGAGAGCAGTTTCGGAATCATCTCATCGAGACCCGGCGCTTTCTTCAAATCCACAACAACGGAGCTTTGAATGGATTCCCCGCCATCATGCGGCGCCTGGGCATCTACATCCGCTTGATGACCATGGTTCTGAGTGACTGGCATCGGTGATGATTGATGCTCTTCTGAGCAGGCGGCAAGCGCTGCAGTTATCAGCACAAACGACAACCAAAGGTTAGAGTTTTTTATTGTCATCAGAAAGACCTGTTGGCGTTTATGCTAAAGCCGGATCGCGCCAGATGGTGAAAAATCACATTGTATCCTATTGGACAGTTGATGATCGGGTTGATATATTCGACCTCCAAACTATCCAATAACATGAATTGAGGAATACCAATGGCAACTTATGAATGCAAGATTTGTGGAATGAGCGTCAATGCCACCTGCGGCAAGTGCGACGCTCCTCTGGTTGACGGCACCCTGAAACTGGATGACGGCACTGAAGTGGAGATATCCGAATGCCCCAACGGGCACGGCAAGATCAAGTCTCCGATGTGCTGCGGACAGGACATGAGCTGCACCATAAGCTAAGTCGTTGTCCAAAAACATAACAACCGGATGTAGGATGCTGCTGAGTTTGCGAAGCGCATCCTACGACGATTTTCTCTGCATTCAAGAGCCGGTCCACTCTCTTAAACTACCGTATCAACCCCCTTGTACAAATATTTAAGGGATATCACAACCCCGTGGGTGGAATTCAAAGTGAGGATCACATAGGCTTACATCAGGTTTCAATCGCAATTGAGGGAATAAAAATGTCCAACTTTATTAATTTTTCTGCCCTGGCAGTCATTCTCGTGACTGCCAGTGGTTGCCAGACCGGTCAATATCAAGCGGCTACAGAGCCAAGTTATGATTCATCACAATCACGTTACAGCCAAACATCCGGCAGCCAAAGATATCAGGGAGATGCCTACTGCAGGGATGAAGCAAGACGTGCATCTGCAGATGCCAGCAATGCTAATGTCGGAAAAACAGCCGGTGGCGCCGTTGTTGGAGGCCTTGTCGGCTACGCAGTCGGCAGGAATGTATCCCATCATGGCTACCGTTACAGCGGCGCAGGCACAGCAGTAGGCACTGCAACGGGAGCAGCGGTAGGACATAACATGGGGGATAGCCCCCAGGCAGTCTATGACGCCGTATACGCGGACTGCATGAATAGCCGGTGAGTGCTGCAGTGGCGCAGCCTTTTATACATTGTTTCGAGAACCTGTATGAGAGGTTGCGTATATCCCTGTCAGACCGACAGCAAGCCATCCGGATTTACCGGGACTCGGGTGGGGTCGTTTTCGCATTATGACCGAAAAACTTGAGCAGCCGGTCTATGCACTTGGCGGCATGCAGCCTGAGGATATGCAGGCCGCAGGGGCTGCCGGGGCACAGGGCATTGCAACCACCGCCGGTTACTGGAACTAAGGAGTTGTCCAATAATAACTTACCGATCCTGCTTGCCCTGTTTCTGGACAACCCCTAAACCAGTAGAGAGTGACGATGGTTGATGTCGTAGGTTCGGTCTCCTCGTTCTTGAGGAAAGCCCGGTATACCTCTGTGAACAGAATTCCGGCAGATGTTCCGTGTGGGGAGTGCCAATTGTGCTGCAGCGGGGTCTATGAACTTAGCGAAGTACACACATATGAAAAAGCGGCGCTGGGCTTGCCTGTAGACACACCGATGCTGAATGAACCGGGAAAGCCCTGCCAGTTCCTCGGTGAAACCGGCTGCAGCGTCCACTCGAAACGCCCCGCCATGTGCCAGATATTCGATTGCCGGATGCAGGCCTTGATGCCACCCAGCCTGGAATTACGGTTTGGTTATTCTCTTCCGGTTCAGGCTTACGCACAACAACGGTGGAAGTTCTTATATCAATCAGAGCAGGATTTCGTCCATTATCTTGCGTTTCTCATGGAACTGGAGAGAGGATCAGAAGCAGGCCTTCAACCATCTGCTGTGCTGATAGATGCGCTTCGTCATTACGTTGATCGAATTGAAGATGCCGGGAATGCCTGGAGATGCAATCGTGAAGAGATACGCAATAATATTCTGCATCGAGGGGAGTATGCGGGAGTTGTCCTGGAACACTTCATTGGTCTTGAAGCAGCGAAAAAGGCATATGAGAAGGATCAGGCCGCATTCCGGAAGTTACTGGATAATACAGTGAACTCAGTTATGGGCGCATTCACCCTGGATCAACTCCGTGAAATTCCGGATGACGAGGAACAGATTCTGGCATTCCGTGAACAGATCGGCAGAAGGTTGCCACATTAAGGAGTTGTACAGAAATAAGGGATGAGGCAGAAATTAAAATACCAGGATGTACAGGATTTTTGTTTGTGGTTTGGAACGCAGAAGACGGACAGCAGGAAAATCCGATGATGAAAAAACCCGATAACAACATTGATGAGCATCCTGACGATTGAGAACAATCCTGGACTAATCCAGCAAATGACCGGAAAACGCCTTATACCGGGGAAAAACCTGAACAGTATGCACAAGGATTTATTTTTGGACAGCTACAAAGATAGCTACAACAAAACAGATTGCTGGAAAGTGGAGAAAAAGTGGAAATTGAACTAAAAGAGATACGTGACTTTCTGGCAAGCATCCCGCCCTTTGACCGCCTGCCGATGACGCTCGTTGAGAAGCTGACACATGAGACATCCATTCGTTATATCCGCCGCGGTTCCCCGCTGCCACCGGCGAATGTAACACAGGACAGGCTCTACCTGGTACGCAAAGGAGCACTCTCACTGCAGTCAACACAAGGCAAACTGCTGGGAAAGTTGAGCGAAGGTGATATCTGTACAATTTTCTGCATGGGCGGCAGTCACGATAAATTTATCGTTGATGTTGAAGAGGACACCCTTGTTTATACGATCCCCTGTGAAATCCTGTATGACATCGTCCGTGATCATCCCACTGTATCGGCCTTTATTCAAAAAACAGCATCACAACGCCTGAAGGATGCCGTCATTACCATGATGAATGAAGCTGCGCTGACTTCGCCGCTGATGCACACGAGCACCCGGGAGCTCATGCACTCTCCGGTGGTCTCCGTTGCCACCGGATCAAGCATCTATGATGCAGCCAGAAGCATGGCGGACAACGGCATCTCATCCCTGATGATCACCGATAACGACAAACCCGTCGGAATCGTAACTAACAGCGACATTTTGCAGCGTTGTGTTGCCACTCAACTCTCCACCGACTCTCCCATTGACAATATCATGACCAAAAAAACGCTCTCTGTCAGCAGCGACAGCAGTGCATACGATACTCTCATGATCATGACGCGCAAGCATATACATCACCTGCCTGTTATAGATGATGGCCGCTTAAGCGGCATCATCACTGTCACGGATTTGATTCGTCAGGAGGGACGAAATTCGGCTTACCTCACCAGCGCGATACGCAAGGCCGACTCCATCGAGGCGCTAAAAGAGTACAGCACCACCATCCCCCAGCTGCAGCTGCAGCTGGTAAAGATGGGAGGCACCTCGGAGCATGTCGGCAAAGGCATTACTGCAGTCGCTACGGCGATCACATGCCGGCTCATCGAGTTAGCCGAAGCAGAACTCGGGCCTGCGCCCCTGCCCTATGCATGGGTTGTTGCGGGTTCCCAGGCTCGCAGGGAGCAAACTTCACACTCTGATCAGGATAATGGATTGATCATCTCGGATGAGCTCAGCGACAAACAGCGGCCCTGGTTTGAAGCCCTTGCAAAGTATGTCTGTGATGGTCTGGATACCTGCGGCTATGTCTATTGCCCCGGCCATATCATGGCGACAAATCCTCAATGGCGGCAAACCGAGAGCGTGTGGAGAAACTATTTCAACACATGGATCAATGAGCCCGAACCCAAGGCATTGATGCAATCAAGCATCTTCTTTGACCTCAGGACCATCCATGGCGATAAGAGCCTGCTGAAGAGGATTCGCAAAGAGATGCTGCAGCAAACACGCAAAAGCACTCTGTTTCTTGCACATCTGACAACCAATGCAATGAAGCTGCGGCCTCCCCTGGGATTTTTCAGGGATTTCGTGCTCATACATGATGGTGAACACAATGATACGCTTGATCTGAAACATAACGGCATTGCTCCTATCGTTGATCTGGCGAGGATCTATGCCCTCACAGAAGGGATCAGCGAAGTAAATACCGCCAAACGTCTGAAGCAAGCCGCAGGAACCGCCTCGCTGAGTAAGGAGGGATCGGCCAACCTGCTGGACGCACTGATCTTCATCGGTACCCTGCGTACGAACCATCAGGCCAAGCAAATTACAAATGGCCTGGAGATAGACAATTTCATGTCACCGGTTGAAATTTCCAGACTGGAGAGAGAGCACCTGAAAGATGCTTTCAAGGTTATTCAGACCATGCAGGCCAGTCTCGAGAGAAGACGCTAGCGGGATAAGAATACCATGTTGCATCATCTGTTCGGCTACGAAGCAAAACGCAAGCGCTGCCTGCGCAAGGCGCCTGATGGCGCATTAAAAGAGTTCTTGTCCAAACCCTTTCCAGCAATACAGGAGAGAGTGGACAATATCCCGATACTGGCGGTAGATTTTGAAACCACAGGCCTCAGCCCCGTCAATGACCAGATTTTGAGTATCGGCTATATCGGCATAGAGAGTAATGAGATACGCCTTGCCAGCGCCTGCCATACAGTCATACAGACAAGCGGGAATCTGTCAGAGGAGAATGTCGTCATTCATCAAATCACCGACGATGCCAAATTCCAGGGTGAGTCCCTGCAGGATGCCGTAGAAGATCTGTTACAGGCGCTCGCCGGGAAGGTGATGCTGGTTCACTTTGCACGCATTGAAAAGAGTTTTCTTGAAAAAGCCTGCCTGCAACTCTACGGCATGGCGCCTGTTTTTCCCATTATCGACACGCTTATGATTGCAAAGCGCCGGCTTGACAAGCGCTCGGTAGCCTATGACCCGTCAGAGCTGCGCCTGTTCACATTGCGAGAACGCTACGCCCTGCCAAGATACAACGCCCACAACGCATTGAGCGACGCCCTG
>JADWMH010000063.1:0-498 GCA_015767355.1 Gammaproteobacteria bacterium | reverse complement strand
CCGCCGACCTTTTTTTTGCAGAGGTCGAGAAGATGTCCGGCAGAAACTCCCCTGCACTTAAATCCGTATTGCTGTAACGGCAAACACACCATGGCGGTCAGTTTCTAATCCCTTGCCTGAATCCATTCACTGATGGCGGGGAAAATGCGATTCAGTGACCGGGGAGTGACAAATACGCCAATATGTCCTCCCGGAGCAATCATCTCTTCATAATCATTGCTGCCGACAACTTTTTTTAACGCCATGGATGCATCCGGCGGAACAAGATGATCCTGTTCTGCATAGACGTTCAAAATCGGTATGCGTATTTTTTTCAGATCAATGCATTTGCCGCCGATTTCAAGCTCACCCTTGATTAACTGATTTTGCTGATAGCATGACTTGATAAAGTGCCTGAAAGTCTCACCCGCCTGATCAGGAGTATCAAAAATCCACTCCTCCATCGCAATGAAATTGGAAATTTTATCCAGATTATCCCCATACTCATCCATCGAACCG
>JADWMH010000062.1 GCA_015767355.1 Gammaproteobacteria bacterium | reverse complement strand
CATGGCAGCGAGTCCCTCGCTGAATGAGTGCAGAAAAACCGGGCGCTGCGAGAGTCTCGGCAGCAGAAAACGCGCGCCGGGGAGGCTCACCAGTGCTGCAGCAGTCTCGTAGGATTCATTCGCAGCAGACTGCATATCGACGCGGTTGATAAATGTACACACCTCTGGAGGAGCCTTGCGAGTTGAAACAATCGAACTGACAAAACGGATAAATCGCTGCGTCGACCAGACATCCGCCTGGCTTGGCGGAACCGGGATGACGATTTTGTCTGCAAGCAGCAGGGCGCGTTTGAGTGAATCCATATCAGCCGTGCCGACATCGATGACAACTTCATCAAAAGTGCTGAAATCGACTCCCTCCGCCATCGCCCGCCGGCCGCGAACCTGAACCTGCGGCTGATAACCCTCCTCGGCCCGAACGTCCGCCACATCAGTCAGTGTCGCCTGTGGATCGAGGTCCATCGCCAGCGTCTTTTGACCAGCCAGCGACAACCACACAGCAAGATTAAAGGTGACTGTACTCTTCCCTGAACCGCCCTTGAGACTACCAATAACTGTGATCATTGCTTTTTATTACCTTGTTTTCCCATGATGTCATCCTACCAGGGTGGATAACCTAGAATTTCCGGAGCCGGGTAGAGATATCCGCCAGGAGGGGATAGTGGAGCCTTATACCCGCCCGGATAACGTTGCCGGGGCTTGTACGGCTTGTATGTTTGAGAAGAGAAATTCCGCCTTCGCGGCTCCTCTTCGACAGCCGGACATGCCTCTGCATCCTGGCGAATATCCTCACTCCCGGGGATCCATCTGTTTCTGTTTCTCAGCGGACGAAACACATAACCCTGACCATTCCCCGCCTCGCCTCCAATGTTCCTTCCTGCAGGAGCCTGGGATCCGGAGCGACGTTGAAGGGGGCGGAATTTGTGCTTCGATCCTGACGCATCATCGGAGTTGACAGCAGATCCACTATCGCGGAATTGATACAACTTTCCGCCATATTCAACTCTTGACCCGGCCATAACAGAAGCGCTGAACACTGCTAGCAACAGGACTCCTGCAACAGCATCATAGTTCATTCATGCCTCAATTCAACCCGTCTTCGGAGTCAGTCGAAGTATCACGCAAACGAATGCCTCGGCGTCTGCGCCCGGGCTGCTTCGCCTTCCCCCCCTCTTTCTTGTGCATTGCCGCCGAGCTTTTAGCCGATGGAGCGGCTTTTGAGTGCCTGATTGGCGCCGATATAATATCCAGATCATCAACTGAAGCCTGGCTTGTCTGCAGAATATCGTCCGCTGCTGAAGCAGGTGGAACATGCTTCGCAACGACTTCCGCAGCCGGCTTCTCAGCAACCGGCGTCTGCGGTGGCTCAATAACAGTCTGAGTTGTTGTAGCAACAGGCTCAACCGAAGGAGCCTCTTGTGTAACTGCAGGCGAGACAACTTCCGGCGCAGCAGGCGGAACCTGCTCGCGGGCAACAGGCTCAACCGGCTTTACAGCAGGCGTAACGGCCTCGGGTTTCTCAGCAGGCGCGGAAGGCTTAGGCTGTGGCGCAGCAGGCTGCGCTTGAGGCTCGGCTCGTGGTTGCGGCGCCGGTTGCGGTTCGGTTCGAGCCTGCGGAGCCGGCTTTGCCTCGACAGCCGGTTCAGGTTTTGCCAGCCTGCGACGGATGAAACCGATAATGGCGCCGATCACACTGACAATTGCAAACACCACGGTCATCACTACCGACCACACGGCAATCAGACGATCACCGAATGATTTTCCGGAAGGCTGCTCTGCTGAAGCGCTGCCACTGCCGCCACTCCCGCCGGGAGACAATAGTTCGCTGGACCCCATGGGTTCATCCACACCGGCAACATCATAGAGTGCCTTGCGCGCCTTGATTGTACCCAATGGTATAACAACCAGCGTAAGGATGGTGGAGACCAGAACTCCAGCGCCGAGAGAGATCGCCATGCCCTGAAAGATCAGATCGTCCAGAATCACGCTGGCGCTGGCAACCAGCGCAAAGGCGGTAATCAGGATAGGCCGGGTTCTGGTTTTACAGGCCATGATGACGGCCTCTTCCAGATGCGTCCCCAGCCGAACCTGGTGAATCGTGTAGTCCATCAACAGGATAGAGTTGCGCACGATGATGCCAGCCAGAGCAATCCAGCCGATCATCGATGTCGCGGTAAACTCCGCATCCAACATCGCATGTGCGGGAATGATGCCCAGCAACGTCAGCGGGATGGGCGACATAATGACAGCGGGAATACGAAAATTACTGAATTCCATGACCAGCAGAAAATAGATCAGTCCCAGTGCAACAATGAAGGCCCCACCCATGTCACGGAAGGTTTCATAGGTGACAGTCCACTCGCCTGTCCATTCGAATGCAGAGCGGCTGTCATTTTTCGGCGGCCCCATCCATTCGATATTATGATCTCCTGTAAAACCCGCTGTCAGATGTACACCATCAGGAGTCAGGTAGTTGTCGGCATTCAGCATATCCTGAACCTGCAGCTGTCCATAGACAGGAGACGCCAGCTCGCCGCCCACATCAGCAACTACATATTCGATGGGACGCAGGTTTTTGTGGTAGATGATGTCATCTTCCAGCTGCTTGACGAAACGTCCCAGGTCACGCAATGGAACGCTCTCCCCGGCAGGGGTCGTTATCGGCAGGTCACCCAGGCGCGAGACCTGCGAGCGTTCGGCAAACGGCAGCTGCAAAATAATGTTCACCGGTTCATGGCCTGCAATCGCCTTGATATCACCAATCGACTGACTGCCCAGCGCCATCCCCAGATTCTGGTTGATCGTCTGCGAGGTGATGCCCATCAAAGACGCCTTCTCCTTGTCGATCTCAAAACGCCAGTAATCGAGAGACTCCTGCATATAGTTGTCGGCGTCACGCAAACTCTCGGCTTTTTTGAAATATTCGGTGAGATCTTCAGCGACCTTGTGGCGGACTGCCTGGTTGGGTCCATATACCTCGGCCACGACAGATTGCAATACCGGAGGGCCGGGAGGCATTTCGACGATGGACAAATGCGCATTTCGCCCCTCCAGCATCTTGCCAAGATCCTTTCTTGCCTGCACGGCTATCTCATGGCTGGTGCGCATGCCACGCTTGTGACGCTGAACCTTGTCCAGTATCTGCACCTGGATCATCGCCTGCCAGGGCATCTGACGTAGATAGTAGTGACGCACCATGCCGTTGAAATCAAACGGGCGCGCAGTACCGACATAGGTTTGTATTGCCGTCACTTCGGGTATCTGGCGCAGTTTTTCTGCGAGCATGGATGTCACATTGGCCGTATCCGGCAGTGCGGTGCCATCCGGCATATCCAGAACGACAGAGAACTCCGGCTTGTTGTCCAACGGCATCATTTTGACCGCGACCGATTTCGTGTAGAACATGGCGCAGGCCGCCGCCATGAATCCCCACAGCACAAGGTTGAACAGTTTGCGCTTGGCGGGATGGCGAATCATCGGCCCGAGGATACGCACATACAGCCCTTCGAGTTTTTCAGATTCACGATGCTCGCGTTTTTCCGCTGTCTCGAGATATTTCAACGAAGGCAGGAAAATTTTCATTCTCGCCAGCCATGGAACAAAGGCGAATGCGGCAAACAGGGAGATTGCCATGGCAACGGAACCCATTTTTGGAATGGGAGCCATGTAGGGGCCCATCATGCCGCTGACGAATCCCATGGGAGCCAGTGCGGCAATCACGGTGAAAGTCGCCAGAATTGTCGGGTTTCCAACCTCACGCACGGCATCGACTGCGATGGCAGAGCTGGTCTGCCCCTTCTCGAGCCAGCGGCGATAGATATTTTCGATGACGACTATGGCGTCATCGACGAGTATGCCAATGGAGAAAATCAGCGCAAACAGGCTTACCCTGTCGATGGTCATCCCCATCAGCCAGCCGAAAAAGATGGTCATCAGCAGTACAACCGGAATAACCAGGGTTACCACGATAGCCGGTTTGAAGGCGCGAAAAGCCAGCAGTACCAGGATAAAGACAAAGGCTGTCGCCTTGAAGAGCTTCGCCATCAATGCATTGACTTTCTCGCGCGCCGACTCTCCATAGTTCCTGGTAACAAAAATGCCGACGTTGGAAGGAATCACAAAGTTTTTTAACTCCTCGACCCTGCTGAGAATCGCATCGGCGACCACGACGCCGTTTGACCCCTCCTTTTTAGCAATGGCGATGGTGACAGCTGCAGCCCCGTCAACACGAGTCGCCACACCTTCAACATCTAGCGGAAACTCCGGACCGGAGCTGAAGGTCACCAGGCTCGATGCATCCTCCGGCCCCCTGATGACACGCGCCACATCGCGCACATAGACCGCAGAGCCGTTGAAGTTGCCAACGACGATATTGCCGATATCCCTTTCACTCTTGAGAAAAGAGCCGCTGACAACCACCAGGCTGCGCCCGCCGCTCTCTACCGGACCAACCGGCATCTCGGTATTCGATGCCTGAATCGCCTGTGCAACCTGGCCAAGACTGATGCCGTAACCCGACAGGATCTCCGGCAGGACTTCAACCCTGATGACCTCCTTGCGGCCGCCAATAATAAAGGCCTTGCTGGTATTCTGGATCTCGTTGAGCCGCTGCAGCACATCCTGGGCGAGCATGCGCAGCTGGCTGTCATCAACATCCGGGCGGCCATCCTTGTTGAGATCTTTTGACCACATCGTCAGCGTGATCGCCGGCACATCATCGATGCCGATTGCCTTGACGATGGGCGTCATTACCCCCGGTGGTATCTTGTCCCTGTTGGAATCGAGCTTATCGTTGACCTTGACCAGTGATGGGCCCATCTCCTCGCCAACCTTGAACTGGATGGTCACCATGCCCATGCCCCGCTGGGACATGGAGTAGACATGCTTGGTGCCGGGGATTTCGCTCATGATGCGTTCGAGCGGCTGGATGGCAAGGCTTGCCACCTTGTCCGCCGTGGCGCCGGGAAACGGCACCATCAAATCGATCATGGGAACAGAGATTTGCGGATCTTCCTGACGCGGGATCAGCAGGTACCCCATCAGGCCCATCAAGAGCATTGCCATGTAGAGCAGCGGCGATAGCGGGGAGTTGATAAAGAATCTGGCAGTATTTCCCGCCAGACCTAAGTTGGCATCGTTTATCTCTTCGAGATCGCTAGCATTTTTTTCGCCCATGCGATGTCTCTCCTATGTGGCTTGCATCTCCCTGAATTCAGCTTACTGAAGCGGGAATTTATTCTTATAGATCCTGATCGATGGACGGCCAGGGCCTGGAATAGTATTGATTCAGGATTAATAAGCTCTTTTTAGCGCACCTTGGCGTGGCGCATCACTTCATCACCGACCTGAAGACCGGAGAGAATCGTGACATAGGTCTCATCCAGATGCTCGCCAATACGCACCAGCCGCAAATGGCCACGGCCATCGGCGCCCCTGACAAACACGCCCGGCAGGCTGCCGTTAAAACGCACTGCAGTCAGAGGGATCTTGACCAGACCGCTCTGTGCGGCGTTAATATCAGGCACCTTGACCTTCACATAAGCGCCGGGACGGGAGATCCCCTGCGGCAAATCAAATTTGACCTTGACGGTATGGCGCACGATATCAGCCATGGGGAAAATTTGTGAAACACGCACCGGAACGACCTTGTCACCCACCTCGAGCACCGCCTGCAGCATATCGCCCTCCTTGATTCCCGGAGCAATGCGCGAAGGGACATCGACCACGACTTGCAGATATTCAACATCGGCATAGGTTAGCAGCGGCTGACCAGGCTGCATGGTATCGCCGACTTCGACAAATTTTTTGGTAATGACGCCGTCAAAGGGCGCCAGACTCTGGGCATCCCTGAATTTGGTATCCAGTTCGTGCAGCTGCGCCTGAACCTGGTAAATGGCATTTTGCGCCTGCTGGATTTGCGTGTTCGAGGAGAACAGGTCAGCCTGTCTCTCCGCATCCGTGTCCCTGTTATCGATCATATTCTCCATCGGACGTGAAAACATGGAGTCGAACAGATTCGGCATTCCCATACCGCCCATTGCCTGCTTGGAGCGTGGTGACCAGAGTTCGCGGTTGTATTGCACCCGCGCATTTTGCAGCGCCGACTGCGCCGTTGACATCTGCGCCAATGCCGCATTGCGCTGTGCGACAAGGGTTGAGTCATCGAGTGTGATCAGCACATCATTCGTTCTGAAGTGATCGCCTTCGATACCGGCGATGGATTTGACACGGCCGGGCAACTGGGCAGTCAGCGTAACTTCTTTATAAGGTATGACTGTCCCACCAAGCGAGATAACTACAGAGCTTCCGGATGCCTCCACCCTGTACCATTCAGTTTCACCAGACTGATTGTCCTCAACTGCTGCAAATGCTGCCCCGCTGAAAAGAGCAATCGTCGCAAATAAAACAGCTATCTTGTTTGGCATTAGCACTACCCCGAGTGTCAATAGAAAAATCAAATGGATTAGCATTCCCGCCGGCATAACGCGAGAAAGAGAGACATCGGGCGCCCTGGAAGGGTCCACCCGACGTGCTATCTTCAATGGCTGTTCAATACATTGCCTAGTGAGATCAGGTCTCAGACTGACAAGGCATGAAAAAACATTTCCTCTCGCCAAGACGCAAAGACGCAAAGACCGCTAAGAAAAACCTTTGCGTCCTTTGCGTTCTTCGCGAGAGATTCTTTTAAAACTTGACTCATTTGCAAGCATTTTAGTGAATCAAGGATTCTAGAAATTGCCTAGACACGCGCCATGACAGAAAAGCTCTTGATAAATGGCTTCGCCATACGCGGATCTTTCAGCATACTGCCGTAATCACCAACGATGAACTTCATTTTACCAGAAGTAAAGGCCACTCCCAATCCCATCATGCCGGGGGGCTTGCTGATCCACTTCTGCCACTGCGCATCACTGGCGCGAATGTCCCAGTTCAACTCCTCGCCGTTATAGGCGCCGGCAGAGACAGCGCGGCCA
This sequence comes from Gammaproteobacteria bacterium, assembly GCA_015767355.1. GTDB lineage: Bacteria > Pseudomonadota > Gammaproteobacteria > Chromatiales > Chromatiaceae > Sva-25. The sequence continues at coordinate 3,314 of JADWMH010000062.1, read as the reverse complement.
TTCTCGACAACCAGCACACCACGCGGCTGACCGTCCTCGGGAACGCCGTAGCCGATGACACTGTTAAAACCAATCGCGGCCAGCGCATCAGCAAGATCGCTCTCGCCATTCCACTGATCCATAAAACCTTTCATCCACTCATCAGAAAACAATGCAGACATCTAATTATTTCTCCAGAAAATTTGGTGATAGTACAAAAAATACTGTGGCTCTGATCAACAGGATATTCCAGACGTTTCACAATCACGCTTTTAGATCATCGAGCCAACTGAAGAGAGCCATGATGTTTGCTCTCTTTACAACCTGAATTACCCCGATTATCAATGCTATACGCATCTATCATGATGCTCCGGGGAGCTTCCATGAGATGCGCACCCGCCACAGATGCCGTAGTATCCCCCATTCAGTCCCGATTCGCAACAAATTATCATATATCAATATCCCTGCTCCGGATGAAAATCGCAACTGCCGCTCAATGCTTCGGGATTTCCCTTGAATTGTGTAGTACGCCTTGTAAATCGCTGGATATTTACCAATAAATTACTTTATGTTTTCACCATTAATGTTTGTTTTTATTAATTATAATAATTTCGTATATCCACTATTTGATATCTGTGTACAATGTCTTATAAATAGCAGATAGCATGACAATTCCGCAAATAACTATTTCATCATTTCCGGAGGAGAGAGATGACACAAAACATTACACCCATGAGCCATCGACTGGATCAACTGGAAGAGCATCTGAAGACTGAGAACCCGGTGCTGCTGGAGACCATCAAGGGTTTTCGCCAACTCGACAGAGTCGGCCACAAACTTGGACTACTGGCAGATGGGGATTCATTCGCGACACAGATTACATGGTGGCCGCTGATTTCGGTTCTGGGAACCTTTTCCGCCGGAAAATCAACCTTCATCAATCACTTCATCGGTCATGATTTGCAGCGCAGCGGGAATCAGGCTGTTGACGACATGTTTACAGTCATCTGCTACAACCGGCAACAGGCGGCGCATGCACTGCCCGGAGTCGCTCTCGACTCCGATCCCCGCTTCCCCTTCTACCGCATCAGTGATGATATCGAAGAGGCCGCCAGCGGTGAAGGAACGCGCGTCGATGCTTATCTGCAGCTAAAAACCACTCCAAGTGAAAATCTGCGCGGAAAAATCCTGATTGACTCTCCTGGGTTCGATGCTGATGCACAACGCACTGCGACACTGCGGATTACAGATCACATCATCGATCTCTCCGATCTGGTGCTGGTCTTTTTTGACGCTCGCCACCCTGAACCCGGCGCCATGCGCGACACCCTGGATCACCTTGTCAGCAGCACCATCAAACGTTCGGATTCGGGGAAATTCCTCTATATCCTGAACCAGATGGATACCGCTGCACGCGAAGACAACACCGAAGAGATCGTCGCCGCATGGCAGCGCGCACTGGGTGAACGTGGACTCACTGCAGGCCGTTTCTACACCATCTATAACCCGGATGCAGCCACTCCGATTACAGATGATGCACTGCGCGAGCGTTTTGAAGCAAAACGCGATCATGATATGAATGAGATTCACAGCCGCATGCACCAGGTCGAGGTACAGCGCGCCTACCGTGTCGTCGCATCGCTTGAAAACACCGCCAGGGATATCGAAACAAAAGCCGCCCCCGCACTCAAGGAGTTGCTGGTCAAATGGCGTGAGCGCACACTGCTCGGCGACACCATTCTATTTGGTCTCGTGATCGTACTCTACCTCGGCTGGAACGGCCTCAGCCTGACACTTCCTTTTGTGCCGGCAGAGCCGCCGGTGAGCTGGATCATCACCCTCGGCCTGCTGTTTGTGGTGCTGCTTGGCGCGCACTTCGTGAGTCGCAATCTGGCGGCCATGAGCCTCACTGGCGCCGTGCATAAAGCCGCTGCAGCCATTGGTGATCGCCTTGACCTTGTCTCTGCTTTTCGCAAGAGCACCAGCGCTTTCTACTCCATTTTTCTGGGGCGCGCTGCAGGCTGGGGACCTTTGACCCGCAGACGGCTCAGTCAAATACGCCAGAACACTGATAATTATGTGCAAAAACTCAACGACAGATTCACCAATCCATCCGGACAAAGCCAGCCGGTTGCTCCACAAGCCTCTCCAGCTGCCTCAACTCCAGTGGTGGAACCTGTAGAAGAAGCAGCTCCGGATATTGAACAGGCAACCCCACAGGAGACTCTCCCCGCGGAAGATGTAGCGCCTGTCATTGAAGAGCCGCCCTCTCAACCAGCCCGGGAAGAGGAGATCCTGCTAGCCGAAACGACCGAAGCGACTCCACAGATAGAGGAGAGTGACCTAAAACCTAAAACCTAAAACTTACCCATGCGTATCGGTATAGACCTTGGAGGCAGCAAGATAGAGATCATAGCGCTGGATGCAGCAGGCAACACCCTGCTGCGCCGGCGGATGCCGACGCCAACGGGCGACTACAGCAAAACACTCGCCGCCATCAAACAGCTGATCACCGGAACCGAGCAGCAGCTCGGTCAAGATGGAACTATCGGCATCGGCATCCCCGGCTCTCCCTCTCCAACGACTGCGCTGATCCGCAATGCCAACTCAACCTGCCTCAACGGAGAGCCGCTGCAAGACGATATTCAGCAACTTCTGCAACGCGAGATTCGCATCGCCAATGACGCCAACTGTTTTGCACTCTCGGAAGCGACCGATGGCGCTGCGGCCGGTGCGGCATCGGTGTTTGGCATTATTCTCGGCACTGGCGCCGGCGGTGGAATTGTCATCAACGGAAAGCTGCATGAGGGAACAAATCTTGTTGGCGGTGAATGGGGACACAATCCGCTCCCCTGGATGGATGCCGAAGAGTTCCCCGGGCCCGCCTGCTGGTGCGGGAAACAGGGTTGCATCGAGACATTTCTCTCCGGCCCCGGCTTATCCGGGCAATATCGGGAAATTACAGGAGAGGCGCTCTCAGCTGAAGCGATAGCCACGGCAGCAGCGCATGGCGACTCTGCAGCGGAAGCGATATTACAGCGATATGAAAGCCGGCTGGCGCGCGCACTGGCATCAGTGATCAACCTGCTCGATCCCGAATGCATCGTACTCGGAGGCGGGCTCTCCAATCTTCAACGGCTCTATAAAAACGTCCCGGCGCTGCTGCCGGAGTATGTTTTTTCTGACGGCGTCAACACCAGGATCGTACCGCCTCTGCATGGCGACTCATCCGGAGTACGCGGCGCCGCCTGGTTATGGCCTGCGGATGACTGAACAACCTGCTAGTGAGATCAGGTCTCAGACTGACAAGGCATGAAAAAAACATTTTCTCTCGC
>JADWMH010000220.1 GCA_015767355.1 Gammaproteobacteria bacterium | reverse complement strand
TGCTGCCCTTCGTGATTCACATGAGCGGTTACCTCTACCTGGCCGGTGCGTTGCTGCTGGGCGGTGGTTTTATCTACCATGCGCTGAAGCTGCTGCGCAGTGATGGCAGCGACCATGCTATGAAGACTTTCGGCTACTCGATATTTTATCTCAGCATGCTGTTCACACTGCTGCTGGTTGATCACTACCTGGTTCTGTTGCTGCCGGGCATGACGGCTTAGTGTTGTCGGCCCTTCATGAATGCGCGCAGCATGATCCATACAAACAGGATGCCGCCGATCACCGCCAGCAGGCCGCCCAGCCCCATCACCCCCATCGCGGTCTTGGCCGCGAGGCTGTCGAGACCCTGTGCGGCGCCAGCGGTCTTGCGTTGAATCCCCATGGCGCCGGAGACGGCCAGTCCACCAATATGCAGCAACTGGCCGAGGCCGTAGATCCAGGGTTGCAGGTCGGCGAGACGCCCACGCACCGGTGCGTAGCCCAGTCGCGGCAGCAGCAGGTAGGCCAGCCCCATCAACGCCAGGGTCACGCCGACGATGGAGCCGTGATAGTGCGCTGGAATAATGGTGTTCACGCCGGAGATCAACAGCGCGATAAAACCACCGGAGAAAAACAGCAGCAGCGACATCCACAGCGAGCGCCGCAGCGGCCGGCCAATTTCATCGGCTTTCCCCGCTTTCAGCAAACCAAGCACAATCAGCAGACCAATGGGAATCGCGGCAATGCCGCCGCCGAATTGCATCATGCGAATGAAAGCGGTGCGCGATTCGATGGTCAGGGTGTCGTAGAGCAGATAGATGAGCGGCGTCAGCAATACCGGTATTACCCCCAGCAACAGAAGCCATGCGATCCAGCGGGGATTCGCCGGCACGACCACGCCGCTGTGCAATGCCAGCAGCAGCCAGGCAAGCAACAGCAGCTGGGTGTATGCGAATTGCAGGGTATGGCCGGCGCCCCAGAAGAGGTATTCGTAGTAGCCCTGTCCCTCGACTCCAGGCGGCATCTGCAGCCAGGCAGTGAGCAGTGCGGCCATCGAGACCATCACAGCGAAAGCGATGGTCAAAGCGGCCAGAGCAGGCAGATGCGTACTCCGGCGATGTTTTATGACGGGTGCAGTCGTGATAAAAGCCACAGACGATTGCAGCAGTATGCCCACGCCGAAGATACCGAGCGAGTAGAAGAAAAAGGCTCTTTGCAGCACCGGCACATAGTTGTTCATCAACGGCGCTCCGTCACCGATAAAGGCGGAGAGGGCGACCCCCAGGGTGCCGGCCAACGCCAGGCCAAAAGCCAGGCGCTGCAGCATCAGCAGCCTGGAACTCGCGGGAATCACCAGGCTCCACACCACCCCGGCCATGGCGAGAAACCAGATCAGCACCGACTGGTCGACATGCACCACCAGGGCAGTGCGAAAAAAATCGACCCATGGAAACAGGGATTCGCTGCCAGGCATGCGGGAGAGCACCAGCAGAACGGCAAACAGACCGGCAAGACCCAGCGAAAACACACCCAACTGCAGCCATGCTGCCGGCAGCCCGGTTTGATGGGTGTCGATTGGTTTGAGATCGAAAAGCTGTGTCTCTATCGGCTTTTTCAAGTTGCGCTTCCTCTTGTGAGTTGTCGTGAATCGCGCCAGAGCATCCCATGCGGGATTTGAAAATGCAACCATATCGAAGACAATACAGGCTGGCGCTGTTTACCTCGGTGCTCGCCTTCTGTGTCATTCTGGTCGGCGCCTATGTGCGTCTCTCCGATGCAGGGCTTGGTTGCCCCGACTGGCCCGGCTGCTACGGACAGATGGTGGCGCCCGCCGATCAGAGTGCGCTTGGCGGCGACTATGCGGATCGGACGCTGCATACCGGCAAGGCGTGGAAGGAGATGATACACCGCTACCTGGCGGGCTCGCTCGGACTTGCTATCCTGGTTCTGAGTATACTTGCCTGGAGCAATCGCAAACAGCAGAGGCAGCCCCTGCTGCTGCCATTTGTGCTGCTGTTGCTGGTCATCTTTCAGGCGGCGCTTGGCATGTGGACGGTCACCCTGCTGGTCAAACCGGCAATCGTCACGGCGCACCTGCTGGGGGGCTTTGCCACCCTGGCGCTGCTGTGGCTGTTGGTGTTGCGGCTCAAGCCCGGTTCTGCAGCGGCGTCCGCCTCTGGGAAGAGCCGTCAATTGATGATGCTCTCGCTGCTGGTGATGATTGCGCAGATCACCCTGGGCGGCTGGACCAGCACCAACTATGCGGCGTTGGGCTGCAGTGAATTTCCAACCTGCTACGCAGGCCAGTGGTGGCCCGCGATGGATTTCAGGGAGGCTTTTGTCATCTGGCGGGGACTGGGCGTGAATTACGAGTTCGGCGTGCTCGAGATCGAAGCGAGAACAGCCATTCACATGACGCATCGCATCGGAGCGCTGATTACACTGGTGATTGTCGGGGTGCTTGCGATGCGCCTGTTGCGTAATGAGTCAGGCAGCTTGCGCAAATTAGGATTGCTGCTGCTTGGGGTGCTGCTGCTGCAGATCAGCCTTGGTATCACCAATGTGCTGGGGCATCTGCCGCTGCCTGTGGCGGTAGCGCACAACGGCGGCGCAGCACTACTTCTGCTGACTCTCATAACGACTCTGTGGATGTCACGAAGACATGAATGAAGATGCCATGACAAAACAACCTTCCAGTGTAAAATCAGCGGCTCTTGTTCTGACCGGCCTGCTTGCGCTTGTCGCAGGCTTTGTCGTCTGGTTGCAACTCCAGCAACCTGCCACGACGCCAACAGTCAGCCACATAGAGACCCGCAGCGCGACGCTGCTGCCGCAACTGAGGAGTCTGCAGCCCTTCTCATTGAGTGATCAGCATGGCCGGCCATTCACCAATCAAACGCTGCAGGGCCGCTGGACCTTTCTCAGCTTTGGTTATACGCACTGCCCTGATATCTGTCCCACGACACTCGCCATGCTCACCAGCATGGAGAAACAGCTGCGGGCATCGGACAACTCCGCGGAGTATCAAATCGCCTTCGTTTCGGTCGATCCCGAGCGCGATACGCAGCAGCGACTGGCGGAGTACATCGATTTTTTCAATCCAGCATTTCTGGGGGTGACTGGGGATGACAGTGAACTGCAGCGGCTCACCCGACCGCTGGGTATTCTCTATGCAAAGGTGACGACCGAAAAGAGCGCCATGGGCTATGTCATGGATCACTCGGCATCGATCGTACTGGTGGATCCGCAGGGGCGTTACCATGCATTGTTCAGTTCACCCCATGACCCCGACGACATGGCGCAAGACTTTATGACTATTACAAAAAACTATTGAGGAGAAAATATCATGGCGCAATCAATCGATGTTCAGCAGCACCCTTCGGTTTCAGTCCACATCAATGAGATCACGCTCGATCACCCATGGCAGTGGATTGCCGCAGGGTGGCGGGACTTCAAAAATATCCCCGTTCTCAGTGCGATCTACGGCTTGATATTTTTCGTCGCAAGCGTGTTGTTGACGATGCTGGTTTTTTCCGGCAACTCCTTTTTT
>JADWMH010000219.1 GCA_015767355.1 Gammaproteobacteria bacterium | reverse complement strand
CGGATCCGGAAGCAAGCGCTTGTCGGGGTTCGAAGCGCAGGTCGCCCTGTAGCAGGTGCGGGTCATCATCCGGGATATAGGGGGGGTTGCTGAGCAGGATCTCTACCCGGGTGTTGGCCGGCAGCGCATCAAACCAGTTACCCTGGAGGAGCTGGATGTTGTCAACATGCAGAGCCGCGGCATTGTGAATGGCGACATCCAGCGCCTGGTAAGACTGATCAGTTGCAAGGATACTCCAGGAGGGGCGTTCAGTGGCGATGGCCAGTGCGATGGCGCCGCAGCCGGCGCCAAGATCTGCAACAGTGACGCTCTCTTCAATAGAGTAGAGATCCAGGCAGGTTTCCACCAGCAGTTCTGTGTCTGCCCTCGGAATTAAAGTGTCCGCAGTGATTCTCAATGGCAGTGACCAGAACTCCCGATTTGCTGTCAGGTGTGCTATCGGCGTACCCTGGATGCGCTTGTTGACGAGGTCCGCATAACGCTGCAGTTGCGGGTCGTCCAGGCAGGTGTCAGACCAGGCGATCAACCATGTACGCGATTTGCCAAGCAGATGTCCAAGCAGAATTTCAGCCTCAAGCCGTGGGGCCTCGACATGCGGCTGCAGTTGAATGCTTGCTGTGCGTATGGCGGTTATGATTGATACTGATGAGTCCATAGGAATTTCAGAGACCTGGGTTTCCCCTGATAGCTTGCAAGATTAATGACCTGCATAGCTCATGTGTAATCGCTCAATAATTCCGTGCTTGACAATAATTTATAGGATGTGCTGAGTGAAACGAAGCGCATCAATTTGGCGCAGATATTGATGCGCCTCGTTCCTCGACACATCCTATGCAGTATCAAGTATACGGATTTATTGAGACGTTACGCTCATACCTTCATACATCGGCAAGGGTTGCCAGTTGTTCGGCCTGGTCCTCCTGAATCAGCGGATCGATGAGAGTGTCGAAACTTCCGGTCATGATCTCGTCCAGCTTGTAGAGGGTCAGGTTGATGCGGTGATCGGTGACCCTGTTCTGCGGGAAATTATAGGTGCGGATGCGCCCGGAGCGGTCACCGGAGCCGACCTGCAGTTTTCTCTCTGCAGAGCGTTCATCATGAGCGGCCTGCTGCGCCTGATCGAGAAGACGGGTCTGCAGCAGCGCCATGGCGCGCGCCTTGTTCTTGTGCTGAGAGCGTTGGTCCTGGCACTCGACGACCGCGCCGGATGGGAGATGGGTAATGCGGATGGCCGAATCGGTTTTGTTGACATGCTGACCACCGGCGCCGGAGGCGCGGAAGGTGTCGATGCGCAGATCGGCGCTGTTGATCTCGATGGCGTCGATCTCTGCTGCTTCAGGGAGTATCGCGACGGTGCAGGCGGAGGTATGAATACGCCCCTGGGACTCGGTATCCGGAACGCGCTGCACGCGATGGGTTCCCGATTCATACTTGAGGCGGGAGTAGACATTTCTGCCGCTGATGCGGACCACCGCCTCCTTGTAGCCTCCCATCTCCCCCTGGCTTTCACTGATGGTCTCCACCTTCCAGCCGCGACCTTCGGCGTAACGCAGATAGGCGCGCAGCAGATCGCCGGCAAACAGGGCGGCCTCGGCGCCGCCGGTGCCGGCGCGCACTTCCAGGTAGATATTGCGGTCATCCCTGGGGTCGGGAGGCAGCAGCAGCAACTGCAACTGCGGCTCCAGCTCGTCGATCTGCTGTTTCGAGCTGTTGATCTCCTCTTGCGCCATCTCCGCCATCTCGGGATCTGCAAGCATACCGGTGGCGCCCTCGATATCGCTCTCGAGAGCTGTGTACTGATTCCATGCCGTGACAATGGGGTCGATTTGCGCATACTCCCGGGTTAGAGAGCGGTACTGATTCTGGTCACCCTGAACCTCAGGTTGCGCAAGCAATGCAGTGATTTCCTGGAAGCGCTCGCTGGCCTGCTCCAGTTTGAGGCGGATAGAGTTTTTCATTAGATTTCTTTGTTGAGTTCTTTGTTGAATTCTTTACTAGAATCCTTGAGTCACTACGATGTTTACGAATGAGCAAATTTTAATAATATCACTCGCCAAGAACGCAAAGGTTTTTCTTGGCGAGCTTTGCGTCTTCGCCTACATGGATGTAGGTGAGGGGCGTGAGCAGGACGCGGAAGCTTTGCGAGAGAAAATATTTTTTCATGCTTTGTCAGTCTGAGACCTGGTTTCGCTAGAGTTGTTACTGCTTCAGTTGAAAGAGGGTGTTGGCGGCTTCAAGAATTTCGGTTTTGCCGCTGCTGCCGGCTTCTCGAAGGGACGTGCTGGGTATGTGCAGGAGTCTGTTTGTCAGGGTATGCGCCAGAAACTGTAATACCTGGTCTGCATCCTTGCCGTTGCGCAGCTGGCGCAGCGCTCGCTGCAGCACCTCGTCACGATCACGCTCTGCAGCCGAGCGGAAGGAGTGAATCAGGGAGACTGCATCGAGGGATTTCATCCAGCCTATATAGCTGTTCACCTGCTGTTCGATAATCTCCGCAGCCTCTTCGGCCGCCTGTTCGCGTGACTTCATGTTTTCCTGAATCACCTCATGCAGATCATCGACGCTATAGAGATAGATGTCTCTCAATGATCCGACCTCTGCTTCAATATCACGAGGCACAGCAATGTCCACCATGAACACCGGGCGATGCTTGCGTTTTTTCAGAGCGCTTTCAACAGTGCCTTTGCCAAGGATCGGCAGCGGGCTTGCAGTTGAGGAGATGACGATATCGGCTTCTGCAAGATGCACGGAAATTTCTGTCAGGCCGATGGCATAGGCATCAAACTGCTGCGCCAGTTTGCGCGCATTTTGAAGGGTGCGGTTGGCTATAATCATATGCCGGACACCCTGTTGGTGCAGATGCCTGGCAGCCAGTTCGATAGTTTCGCCGGCGCCTATCAGCAACGCAGTCTGCTCCTCCAGGTTGGCGAAAATCTGTTTTGCAAGGGTGACAGCGGCAAAAGCGATGGAGACAGGGCTTGATCCGATTGCAGTATCGGTGCGTACCTGCTTGGCGACAGTAAAGGTGTGCTGAAAGAGTCTGTCCAGCAGTTTTCCACAAGCCTTGGCGGAACAGGAAGTCTGCCAGGCAGCTTTTACCTGGCCGAGAATCTGCGGCTCCCCGAGCACCAGTGAATCAAGACCGCAGGCGACGCTCATGAGGTGGTGAATCGCATCGGTGTCACAATGACGGTAGAGGTATGGCTTAACCTGTTGGGCTTCAAGACCATGAAAGTCAGTGAGCCAATCTTCAACGCGGGAACAGCCGTCTTCATCGGCAGCAGCACAGTAAATCTCCGTGCGGTTGCAGGTCGACAGGATCACAGACTCATCAACGCCTGCCTGTTCGTGCAGTCCTCTCAGGGCCGCCACGATAATGTCCGGCCCGAAAGCAAGGCGCTCGCGAATATCGACGGGGGCTGTTTTGTGATTGAGGCCGATGGTTAGTAGCATAGTGATTGAGCTTGTGCAGGGTCGGGATCTGCCTTTCAGCGCCGCTGTGAATACATCCATGTACGCTCTGATAAAACATCCCTGT
>JADWMH010000006.1:18066-23637 GCA_015767355.1 Gammaproteobacteria bacterium | reverse complement strand
CGCTGGGAGCAGTGCCTTGAGTTCAATGAGCTGCTGCCGAAAGAGGCTCTCGGCGACTGGTTGGCCGAACGTGAAAACAGCTGGCTTGAGCTGGAAGATGCTGACTTTCTGCCATTGGCAGTTTCCGGGGGAACCCTGGATCCATTTGCGGATGAGATGGTTAATGAGCTGCTGCGGCCGCATGGTCTGGTATACAGCGCCGGGCTTGAAGGCTGCGCCATGGCCCATTTCTATCTGGCCGAACTGGAGAGTGAAGAGCGGCAACCTGATGGCCTGACACTGCGTGTCAGCGGCAGGGAGCTGGCGCGTGGTCTCAGTGCGCCGGCAGCGATGACACGTGAAAACAGCATCTACCTGCGCCGGGAGGCGTTGCGCCGCCAGTTGTGGGAGCGCTACGAGATATGGCGCTGGAGCTCGGCGAAGAATGCTTTGGCCAAAGCCTATGCCTGCTATGACATGCAGGGCGATGTCGAAGCTGCGTTATCACTCATGGCTGACAGGGAGTTGGAAACAGTACGACAGCATGAGCTGGGTGAATACCTGGCGGGAGAGATTGTTGGAGATGACTGGAACCGGATGCTGATGGAGTTTTCTCATACTCCAGCTGAATTAATGGCGCGGGCGGTGCGCGATCATCTTGCCGACTGTGCCACGACTCTGCCGTATCTGCTGAACAACGCGCGCAATGACTCAATTCATCTCTTTATCGGCAGCCTCACCGGCATGCGCAAAAAGATATTTCCCGCTCTGCAGGGGGCCTACGAAAGATGGGTCGGCAGTGGCGGCAGTGATGAGTTGTTGCAACTGGCGCTACAGGGAGAGCAGCATTGGCAGAAAGTCGCTCTGCAGTTGTGTGATTGTTACCGGCGGGAAGATGGTGATTGTACGGCTCAAATTGTACACATTGTTGAACAGAATTATCTATGACAGCATCTGGCGAATTGAAACTACTGGCAATTTACGAGATGGGCGGCTATCCTAATTTCCTGCCTCTCTACCACTCTCTTGGTTTCTCAGTCCAGGTGGTGAATTCGATACGCAAGGCGCACTCACTGCTGAAAAAGGAGGTCCCGGATGTCATCGTTGCTGAATATAATTTTCAGAGCCAGTTCAGGGATCGCACCTCGAATCTGGAGACATTGATGGCAATCCTGCAAAAATATGGAGAGACAAGAGTGATCGCCTTCTATGATGGAGAGACAGTGCATAAGCTGGCGCTGTTCCAGCAACGCTTTCCCCTCTATGCAACCCTGGCCTTTCCGGTGCAGGAGCAGGAGTTGCAAGATGCACTCCAATCAGTCGTTACTTCTGACTCTCAAGCTACCTGATCCGGCAGTTTACGGGTAAACTTGTCCGCTACTATTTTTCCAGGATGATTTAATCATGAGCGAGATCAAACTCTCACCACAACTCTTTGAGGATGTGCAACAGGCAGTGATTCAGCATGATGCTGAAGCGGCTGAGGATGTTGGATTGCTGCTGCAGTATCTCAGTGCAGTGACAGGCTATCTGTTGGGCAGTCAACAGTTTGAACGTGCCTACAAAGATGCTTTTTTGCAGGAGCTGAGTGGCTTTACACAGCATGTCATGGATGATACGGATAAGAAAATGCAGCCGGCGACTCCACCGCCGGCAGGCAATGCCATGGGTTATTGGGAACCACCGGCAAAAGGTAAGGGATGAGGCACTTTAATTTCTGCCTCATCCCTAATCGCCAATGTCCCGCGTAACACAGCTGCTCAAACAGGGTGGTGTTCTTGAGCAAGCCATCGATGGCTTTCGTTTTCGTCCGCAGCAGCTCGAAATGTCCGAGGCTGTCAGCGAGACCCTGGAAGAGGGCGGTGTGCTCGTGTGTGAAGCAGGCACGGGAACTGGCAAGACCTTTGCTTACCTGATTCCGGCGCTGCTTTCGGGGCGCAAGGTGGTGATCTCCACCGGCACCAAAAATCTGCAGGATCAGCTCTACAAGCGTGATCTCCCCGGTATCAGGGAGCTGGCCGGCAAGCCGCTGAAAACGGCATTGCTGAAGGGCAGGGCAAACTATCTCTGCCTGCAGCGCATGGACAGCGCCACCTTTGATCGCCGCGCAGCCTCACCGGCAATGGCCTCGATGCTTGAGGAGGTGCGTAGATGGGCAGGACAAACGCAGCATGGTGATATTGCCGAGTTGAGCGGCATTGCGGAAGCTTCAGCAGTATGGCCGCTGGTGACCTCGACGATCGACAACTGTCTTGGTCAGGATTGCCCTGATTTTGACAGCTGTTATCTGTTCGAGGCGCGGCGCAATGCTCAGGAGGCTGACCTTGTCGTCATTAACCACTATTTGCTGTGTGCCGATTTCGCATTGAAGCAGGAGGGGTTTGGTGAGCTTCTGCCGATGGCGGATGCTTTCATTATCGATGAAGCGCACCAGCTGCCGGAGATCGCCAACCACTTCTTTGGCATCAGCTTCAGTGACCGCCAGCTGCATGAATTGACGCGTGATATGCGCATCGCCTACCGGCAGATCAAGATGAAGCAGGCCGGACTCATTGATTGTGCTGACGCCGTCGACAAAAGCAGCCGTGACTTTCGCCTGCTGTTTGGTATGGATGAACGACGCGGCGCCTGGGGTGAACTGCTGCAGGATGAGAAACTTCTGCCGGCCCTGGATCGGACACAGGCAAAGCTGAAAGAGCTGATTGACGCTTTGAAACTCGTCGAGAGGAGTGACAAGGCGCTGGACAGCTGCCTCTCGAGAGCAAAAGAGCTGGCGGGAGTGCTGAAGCGCATTGTCAACCAGGAGGATGGCGACGACAGCATCCGCTGGTTCGAGATCACACGTCTCGGTTACAGACTCTCACAGACTCCATTGCAGATTGCCGACGCTTTTCAGGAGCAGATGCATGATCATGCTCCGGCCTGGATTTTCACCTCTGCAACCCTGGCGGTTGGTGACGATTTTAGCCATTTCATGCGCCAGCTCGGTCTGGATGACGACAGCCGCACTGAAAAGTGGGACAGCCCGTTCGATTTTCAGCAGCAGGCGATGTGGTATGTCCCCAAGGGATTGGTCGAACCACGCGAACGGGAATTTGTGAAGCGTGTCGTGGACGCAGCGCTGCCGGTCATCCAGGCCAGCGGTGGACGCACTTTTCTGCTTTTTACCAGTTATCGTGCACTCAATGAAGCGGCTGATTTACTCAAAGAGCAGCTGGACTATCCATTGCTGATCCAGGGGAGCAAGCCGAAGAATGAGTTGCTTGAAGAGTTTCGCGAGGCGGGCGATGCGGTATTGCTGGGAACAGGCAGCTTCTGGGAGGGTGTCGACGTGCAGGGTGCGGCGTTGTCGGTTGTGATCATCGACAAGCTTCCCTTTGCCGCCCCCGGAGATCCGTTGCTGCAGGCGCGGCTGGATGCACTCAAAAAGCAGGGGCGCAACCCTTTTATGGAACACCAGGTGCCCCAGGCTGTGATAGCCCTGAAGCAGGGTGCGGGAAGGCTGATTCGCGGCGAGAGTGACACCGGTGTGCTGATGATTTGCGACATGCGGCTGCTGACTAAACCCTACGGAAAAGTTTTTATTGATGCCATGCCTCCCTTCTCCCGCAGCAGGGAGTTGAGCGAGGTTACCGACTTTATTGGACGCACCCATGAATCTGCTGGCGATTGAAACCTCTGAAGCCGCCTGCTCCGCGGCGATCTGGATCGATGGCGAGGTCATCGAAACCTATCGCGAGCAGCCGCGCGGCCATAGCGAATTGCTGCTGCCGATGATTGACACCCTGCTGTCGCAAAGCGGCGTCGGCAAGCCGCAGCTGGACGCCATCGCCTTCGGGCGCGGGCCGGGCTCCTTTACCGGCGTGCGCATTGCCGCTGCCGTGACCCAGGGGATCAGCTTCGGACTTGATATCCCGGTCATTCCAGTCTCCTCACTGCAGGCGCTGGCGCAGGGTGTCCACCGGACCTCCGCTCATCAGCAGGTTGCTGCAGCCTTTGATGCGCGTATGAATGAAGTCTACTGGGCGCTCTGTTCAGCCGATGCTGATGGGGTGATGCAGTTGCAGGGCGAGGAGACGGTGTGTGCTCCCGGGCAGGTGAGTCAACCACAGCATGGGCGTTGGGTTGGCGCCGGAAGCGGTTGGGACGCCTATGCCGAGGCGCTCACGGAACGCTTGTCACCATGGATTTATCAACAGATTCCGCATCTCTACTGCCATGCACAGGATGTCGCCGTCATCGCCGCACATGCACTCTCACAAGGTGATGCAGCAGTGACAGCCGCACAAGCGCTGCCGCTCTATCTGAGAAACAACGTGGCAAAGAAAAAGGCGTTTCAAAAAACCTGAAATGATACAACCACGAAGCACACGAAGATCACGAAGTTTTTTTGTTTTTCTTCGCGTCCTTCGTGCTCTTCGTGTGAATACTCTCAATGAAGGATATGCCTATAATTTGTAATTCGTCAGGGGGTATCCGCGCTCCTGGTAATAGCGATAGTGATCACGGCTTACCTGCTTCTGCGCCGGATCCTTGTCGACGATTTCAACGAGGCGTTCGAAACGGCTGAAAAAGGGGGGGATTCCAGTTGCCATGTTGATCAGAACATCACACTCTTCAGCGGCATCGCCGCTCCATCCGATAATCACCGGGGTCGTTTTCAGGTCGGCCCGGGGCAGCAGTTCATGCGGAATAAAACTCTGATCACGGAATGTCCACAGCAGCTGGTTCATGTGTCTGGCCTCCTGCTCGGAGTTAGTCTGGATCATGATGCGGTGCTTTTGATGCCAGGCCTTCTGCGTGATTCTGCAGCTGGTAACAAATCGGTCATGGCGCGCATTATCATTCAGAATATAGAAGTCAATCCGGGTCATGGGCAGAGTTTCGCCTTGTTCAGCAGATAGTTGAGCAGCAGTGGTACGGGGCGACCTGTGGCGCCCTTGTTATGCCCGGATTGCCATGCAGTTCCGGCAATATCAAGGTGTGCCCAGGTGTACTCTTCGGTAAAACGGGAGAGGAAGCATCCGGCAGTGATGGAGCCTGCAGCAGGCCCTCCGATGTTGGCGATATCGGCAAAATTGCTCTCCAGCTGCTTTTGATACTCATCGCCCAGCGGCAACTGCCAGGCCTTGTCATACGCCTGATTGCCCGCCTCTATCAACTCATCGGCAAGTTTTTGGCTATTTGCCATCAAACCGGAGGTGTGATGACCCAGGGCGACGATGCATGCCCCTGTCAGTGTTGCAATATCGATCACCACGGCAGGATTGTATCGCTCTGCATAAGTGAGGGCGTCGCACAGGATCAGACGTCCCTCTGCATCGGTGTTCAGCACCTCGATGGTCAGTCCGGCCATGGAGGTGACAATGTCTCCCGGCTTGTTAGCATCGCCGTCGGGCATATTTTCTGATGATGGAACGATGCCGACGACATTCAACGGCAGTTTCAGTTCTGCACAGACCTGTAATGCGCCGAATACGCTCGCACTGCCGCACATGTCATATTTCATCTCGTCCATTTTGGCAGGGGGCTTCAGAGAGATTCCACCGGCATCGAATGTGAGGCCCTTGCCGACCAGAACCACCGGCTTCT
>JADWMH010000006.1:1579-18056 GCA_015767355.1 Gammaproteobacteria bacterium | reverse complement strand
TTTTCCTCCCTTGTGCTCCATGATGATCAGTTTTGCAGGTTGGCGGCTGCCTCGTGAGACAGAGAGCAGTGAACCCATCTTGAGCTTCTCCATCTCCTTCTCATTGAGAATTTTGCTGCTGAATTTTGTGTATTTGCGCGCCAGTGTTTGCGCCTTTCCGGCAAGATAGGTTGGTGTGCAGATATTGCCGGGGAGATTGGAGAGGTCTCGCGCCAGTTGCATGCCATCGGCAATCGCCTTGCCATGGGTTACCGCTTTTGTTGCATAGTGTTTTTCGATGCCGGCAGTGATCAGCGTGATTTCGTCGACAAGAGTCTGCTTCGAAGGCTTGCTTTTACATTCATCAAAGCGGTAGACGGCGTTTACCGCATAGAGCGCTGTTTCCCGTATCAGGGGGTAATGCATTTCAGCAGCTGTCTCTTCGAATGGCAAGGTGATCATCGCATTTGTGCAATTCTCCTGCTGTAGACGTTTCATGACGGCTTCTATCACTTCCCTGGTAGTTTTTCCGTTGATCTCATTTTTATTGCCGATACCAACAAGCATTACACGCAGCGCCTTGATTCCCGGAAGGTTGTAAAAAACTGTTGTCGATCCGGCTTCACCTTTAAAGCCGCTTTTTTTTGCGAGCTGATGCAGTAAACCGCCGCTGGCCTCATTGATTTGAGCTGCGACACTGGTAAGGCGGTTGTGTTTCAGCATCGGTACGACCAGGCAGTTGCCCGGGAGTTTGACAGGAGAGCTGTTTTTTATTTGAATCATCATGTTGGATGCCTGCGGTGCAGTTTTAATCTGTTAGTATGGCGCAACTGTACCAAATTCTTCTACCGGAAGCAGAAGGCATGTTGAATCTGCCAATACTTGATCGCTACATCAGTTCTGAAATCCTGCGGATTTTTACCGTTATTCTGACTATTCTGGTGTTGATTCTGGTTGGTGGAACACTGGTGCAGATGCTGCGGCTGGCAGCCGGCGGCTCCATTCCCCCCGAATCGATTTTCACACTGGCGAGCCTTGAGGCGCTGCGCCTCAGTGGACGACTCATCCCCGCCGCTTTTTTCTTTGCAACCGTGATGGCGCTGGGACGTATGTATCAGGACCAGGAGATGACGGTTATGCAGACCAGCGGCGTTGGCCCCCTGCGGATCATACGAATCGTTGCTGTCGCTGCATTGCCAATGGTGCTGATTTCCGCCTGGCTGGTATTGTGGCTCTACCCGGTTGCAGGACGGGTATCGGATGAGCTCAAAATGCAGCACAAGGATGCGGTGCTGCTCTCCGCGATCGGAGCGGGGCGTTTTTATGAGGCCAGGGGAGGAGAGTTGGTCTTTTATGCGGAAACTGTCGATGCGGCTTCCTCAACCCTGGAGAATATCTTTATCCAGATCCGGCTGGAGAATGAAGTTGTCCTGATAACCTCTGACAATGGGCGTCACTTCCTGAATGAAAAAACCAACCGCAGACAGGTGGTGCTTGAAAACGGCAATGAATATGTTGGCTTCCCGGGATCAGAAACTTTCTCGATCATGCATTTTGATGAGTATGCAATTGAGATCAATGCTGCACAGGGCGGGAAAGCAAGTTTTGACATCAGCAATGTCGATACGCTCGATCTTCTCTCATATGATGGCATCAAGGCGAAGGCCGACTTTCAATCACGCCTGATATTTCCTCTTTCGGTGATGGCATTTGCACTGCTGGCAATTCCGCTGAGCCGCGGCAGTCCGAGATCCAGTCCATACACGCGCATCATTTTTTCGGTTTTGACCTTTCTGGTGTTTATGGTGCTGACCAGATCCGCCGAAAAATGGATGGTCAAGGGGATGACTCCTGAATGGATTGGGGTGTGGTGGATTATCCTCGTTATTGTCGCCGCCACGATTGCCGTGTATCTCTATGATCGTGTGCGCTTCATCCGCAGCGGGAGGTCACATGCAGCGCATTGACTGGTACATTCTGCGGGTCATCTCAACCTGGTTTTTCATCATTCTGATCATCCTGGTCTCTTTCCGCGCCATTGGTTTTCTGGTGCGTGAGACCGGAGATATTGGGTTGGGCGATTATCAGCTGATCCATGTCCTGTTTGTGACCCTGATGCGTGTACCCGGTTTTATCTATGAAATATTTCCGGCTGCCGTGCTCTTTGGCGGGTTGATGGGTTTGGGAGGTCTGGCGCGGAACCAGGAGTTGATGGCAATGAGAGCCGCTGGAGTCTCTATCGGCAGGCTGGTGAAATCACTGGTCAAGGTGGGCTTGATTCTTGCCGTCGGCGGTGTGCTTGTTGGTGAGACCGTGGCGCCTGCACTGGAGCAGGAGAGTGAGGTGAAACGCGCGGAGTGGCTGAATGAGCAGACAATTCTCCACTCTAAAAATGGCGTCTGGATCAGGGATGCAAAGACCTATGTCAATATCCGGCGCATCAATCCGGATCGAAAGATTTCGGATATAGCCGTCTATACATTTGCTGATGACGGTGTCCTGAAAATGATGCAGAGCGCCACTGGAGCAAAATATGACGGGAAACAGTGGATATTGCAGAATGTCAGCGAACTTGAGCTTGGTGAAAAGAGGAATACTCTGGAGCAGTTTTCTCACAGGAAACTTGGCCTCGACCTGAAGATGGGCCTGCTGCTGAACCTTGGGATCGACCCGGCATTTCTATCGATGACAGAGTTGTATAACTATATCTCGTTTTTACATGACAATGAGCAGCGCAGCCCCGAGTACGAAGTGGTTTTCTGGTCAAAAATGGTTGTTCCGGTACTGAGCGTGCTGTTGCTGCTGCTGTCGCTGCCCTTTGTCATCAAGGATGTCCGCAATGCTGATATGGGGAAGCATCTGATGGCAGGGTCGATTACCGGTGTGCTCTTCTTTCTGGTAAGTAAAACATCGGGGTTTGCCGGTGTGGTCTACGATGTTTCACCACTGCTGGTTGCATGGATACCTGTATTACTCATTGCCGGTGCAACCGCCTGGCTATACCGGAGGCTGGTGTAGCCGAAGTTATTTTTGGACAGCTACCAGGATCAGACGGCTTCCGGCAAGCCTGTCATAGAGGGTCTGGCTGTCACGGTCGAAGAGTTTCCACCACACTCCGAGTCCGGCCGGCGCCAGGGTAAGGAGAGCAAGGAGCAAACGTTTGAATGCATTCAGCAGGGATAACTGCTCTCCCGATTGGCTGACGACTTTGAACTTCCAGGTCCGCATTCCCAGTGTTTGTCCGCCATGACTCCAGAACCAGGTATAAAAAATGACGCTGACCGCCACAAGATAGAGCTGGAACAGCAACAGCAAATTTCCATCGAGGGTGGTGGAGTCATGGCTGATTTTCAGTGGGACAACCACCAGAGTGGTAGCCAGCAGCAGGATGCCGAAGAGTAGAATCAGATCGTAAAACATTGCCGCCAGTAGTCTGGGGGTTCCCGGAGAGGAGTGTTGAGTCATATAGCCTGGATTTGTGTAGAATTGCATATTGATTGGATAAAACAAATAGATTTATCAAAGGAGCGAGCAGGATGAGTGAAATGATACGGGTGTTGCTGGTTGAAGACCAACAACTTTATCGGGATACGATTAAGAATTCTCTACAGATGGATAGCACTATTGAGGTTATCGCCGAAATTGGTGGTGGTGAACATGTGGTTGAACTGGCGCTGCAGCATAAGCCGGATGTCGTGGTGATGGATGTCATACTGCCTGATATCGACGGTATCGATGCCGCTGCTCGTATTCATAAGCATCTGCCTGATTGCGGGATTGTCATTGTCACCGCGATGGCCCTGGATATTTTTCATCGAGCGATGCGTTCTCTACGAAGGAATGGAGTGCGGGGATTCGTATCTAAAAATTCTGCTATTGAGGAACTTCGCGCTGCTGTTCATGCTGTTTCTGACAATGAAGATTATTTGTCGAAAGATATCGGTCAGTATCTCCTGTACCCGGACAGGCGCAATGAAATCTTCTTTATTCTTGATGAATTTCCTGATCGTGAATTTCAAGCGTTGCTGTTGACAACGCAGGGAAAGTGCAACAAAGAGATTTCCGTCCTGATGCTGATTAGTCAGAAAACGGTCAATACCTATAAAACGCGTGTCTATGACAGGCTGGGAATCAACAATGATGTGCAATTGATTCACTGGGCATTGCATCACAATCTCGTCAAACGGCAATATCCCTGATCTGGGGTCTGTCATGCCTGATACAACCGATTTTACTCTGAACTGTACT
Organism: Gammaproteobacteria bacterium; assembly: GCA_015767355.1. GTDB lineage: Bacteria > Pseudomonadota > Gammaproteobacteria > Chromatiales > Chromatiaceae > Sva-25. The sequence goes on along the minus strand of JADWMH010000006.1, from coordinate 13,829 downwards.
TTGTGTTCCCGTCTTGCTGATTTTTTACGGGTCGTTAAACATGAACATCCGGAATATCACTGTCAGCCGGTTCCATCCTTTGGCGATGAGAATGCACATTTATTGATCGTCGGATTGGCGCCAGGCATGCATGGAGCGAATGCAACGGGGCGGCCCTTTACCGGTGATCATGCCGGTATTCTGCTTTATCAGACCCTGCACCAGTTTAATTTTGCCAGTAGTGATCAGAGTGTTGCTGCTGACGATGGTCTGTTGCTCAAGGATTGTCGTATCACCAATGCAGTTCGCTGTCTGCCGCCTCAAAACAAGCCGATTGGCGCCGAAGTGAATAACTGCAACCGTTATTTGCAACATGAGCTGGCGCAGATGCCGCATGATTCGGTGGTGATGGCACTGGGCGTCGTCGCCCATCGCGCCGTCATCAAGGCGATGGGGCTCCGGCAGAATCAGTTTCAATTTGGACACGCTGTGGAGCATCGACTCACTCCGCAATTGCTGCTGGTCGACTCCTACCACTGCAGTCGTTACAACACCAATACCAGGCGGCTCACAACAGAGATGTTCGAAGCTGTGTTTGCGCAGATTCGCGGCCATTTGTAACATCTCAATCAGCCCGTGTTTTGTTGGAATCTGTGCTGGGCTGGGACCCGCCTTTCAGGGACGTGTGAATACATCCATGTAAACTCTGCTAATACATCCCTGCTTTAGACAGCCCTGAAAAGCAAATCCCAACCCTGCTTCCCTGCAAGGAGTTATTGATGTGATTCAGAATTTCTCCCTTTGGTCGAAATGACAAGATGCAGGCCTCACAGAAGAATTACATGACATCTGAAGACGCTTCTCCTTCCACAAAAGATGCTGCCGGAGCAGAGGATTTTGATTCCAAAACCTTTCTGAAGGCTCTGACAACACGTCCCGGCGTCTATCGCATGATTGATGCCGAAGGCGAAGTTCTTTATGTCGGCAAGGCGAAGAACCTCAAAAAACGGGTTTCCAGCTACTTCACCCGTGCGCTGAACCGCCGGATCCAGATCATGGTTTCACGTATTTCCAGTATGGAGATCGTGATTACCAATACAGAAGCCGAAGCGCTGATCCTGGAAAACAACCTGATCAAGCGGTTCAAGCCCCGCTATAACGTGTTGCTCAGGGATGATAAGAGCTATCCCTACCTGTTTCTCTCGGTTGGTGAGTTCCCGAGGCTTGCTTTTCATCGCGGCGCCCGCAAGCAGAAGGGGCGCTATTTCGGTCCCTACCCGGGAGCCGGCGCCGTGCGTGAAACCCTGCATCAACTGCAGAAGGTGTTTCCTGTGCGTCAGTGCGAGGAGAGCTTTTACCGCAATCGTACGCGTCCCTGCCTGCAGTATCAGATAAACCGCTGCAGTGCTCCTTGTGTCGGGCTGGTCACAGCTGAGAAATATGCACAGGACGTCAGTAATACCGAGCGATTTCTTGAAGGCAGGGCGACACAGGTAATCAATGACCTGACACGGCGCATGGAGAGGGCTTCAGAGGAGCTTGAGTATGAGCAGGCGGCAGAGATTCGTGACCAGATTGTGAGTCTGCGCAAGATACAGGAGCGGCAATATGTCAGTGGTGAGAGAGGTGACCTCGATATTATCGCCATCAGCATCGAGGCGGGACGCGCCTCCATCCAGCTCTTTACGATACGCAGCGGCAGAAATCTGGGGAATAAATCCTGGTTTCCGCGTATTGCGGAAGATACCACCGCCGAGCAGCTAACAGGTGCTTTCCTGACACAGCACTATCTGGAAAAAGCTGTGCCCGAGGAGATTCTGGTCTCTGATATGCCGCCACAGCGTGAGTTGCTGCAGCAGGTGTTCAGTGAGCAACGTCAAAAAAAGGTTAGAATCAGCAATGCTGTGCGTGGGGAGCGCCTGCGCTGGCTGCAGATGGCGCAGCACAATGCAGATGCCGCACTGAAGGCGAGGCTCCAGGATTCTTCCGCTATGCTGGAGCGCTATCAGCAGCTGCAGGAGAGTCTTGGGCTCGATGAAATGCCGCAGCGTATGGAGTGCTATGATATCTCCCATACACAGGGAGAGCGCACTGTCGCCTCCTGCGTGGTTTTTAATCTGCAGGGGCCGCTGAAGCAGGAGTATCGTCGCTTCAATATTCGCAAGGCGGCAGCAGGGGATGACTATGCCGCGATGCAGGAGGTGATACAGAGGCGTTTTGAGCGTATCCGCAGTGGTGAGATCAAAATGCCGGATCTGGTGGTCATCGATGGCGGCAAGGGGCAGCTTCGGCGTGTTGCAGCGGCGCTCGCCGAGATGGGTGTGAGCGGCGCTCAACTACTGGGGATCGCCAAAGGAGCTGATCGAAAACCCGGTATGGAGCAGCTCTTCTTGTATGGAGAGGATCAGGCGCTTATACTGCCATCGGATTCTGCAGCATTACACCTGTTGCAGCAGATTCGTGATGAGTCGCACCGTTTTGCAATTACAGGGCATCGCCAGCAGCGCGGAAAATCGAGACGCACCTCGCTGCTGGAAGAGATTCCCGGTGTCGGCGCCAAACGCAGACGGCAGTTATTGCTCCATTTTGGCGGTTTGCAGGAGTTGACTGCAGCCGGAGCCGAAGATATTGCAACAGTCGCCGGCATCAGTCATGCGCTGGCGCATCGAATCTATGAATATCTACATGGCGATTGAGTAGGGAATGTATGACCAGATCTCTGGCTGGCGATGCATAAAAGAAATTATTTTCTCTCGCCAAGCTTCCGCGTCCTGCTCACGCCCCTCACCTACATCCATGTAGGCGAAGACGTCAAGACAGCAAAGGTTTTTGATAAATTACGTGATTGAGATACAAACTCTTGTTCTGGAATATACCTAATAGCCTGACACTGCTGCGCATCATGCTGATCCCGGTGCTGGTGGCGATATTTTTCGTGCCCTTTGAGTGGTCGCGTCAGGCAGCATCGATGATCTTCCTGGTGGCTGCTGTCACCGACTGGTTTGACGGCTATCTGGCGAGGAAGCTGGACCAGTCGACACCCTTTGGCGCTTTTCTCGATCCCGTGGCGGATAAGCTGATGGTTGCAGCAGCACTGGTGCTGCTGGTCTCCTCTGATCCGCAGATTGCTGTGACGATCTCTGCAATTATCATCGTCGGCCGTGAAATCACCATCTCATCGCTGCGTGAGTGGATGGCGGAGTTGGGCGCCAGGGCGACCGTGGCCGTCAGCATGCTCGGCAAGCTCAAGACAACTGCGCAGATGACGGCAATTACTGTGTTGCTGTGGCGGGATCCGATAGCAGGTCTGCCGATCTACGAGATCGGACTGATTCTTCTCTATATTGCTGCGGCGATGACCCTCTGGTCCATGGTTGTCTATCTTCGGGCTGCCTGGCCAATCCTCACCGATAAACAGTAATTCACCATCTGATATTCACCACGAAGAGCACAAAGAAAATCCCAAATCCTTCGTGATCTTCGTCTCCTTCGTGATCTTCGTGGTTGATTCTTATCCGTGACAACTGTTATAAGATGGCTGGTTATGGCATAATCCCGCGCTTCATGCAGATTTATTACTAAAATAGAGTATCCTAAATGTTGAATTTTTTTATCTCCGATGCTGTTGCAGATACGACAGCTGCCGCCGCTGAGACTCCTGCCTGGACGGGTTTGCTGTTCCCGCTGGGCTTGGTTGTTATCTTCTACTTCTTTCTGATTCGTCCTCAGATGAAACGCCAGAAAGAGCACAAATCGTTGGTGGAGTTACTGCAAAAGGGTGACGAGGTGCAGACCGAGGGTGGCTTGATGGGTAAAGTGACCAAACTGGGCGAAAATCTCGCATCCCTGGAGATTGCTCCCGGCGTCGAGATCAAGATCCGCCGCACGTCAATCTCTGCAGTGATGCCCAAAGGCACGCTCAAAGAGATGTAACTCCCCCTCAGCTGCTGTCAAATACCCCTGACTCACCTCCTGATTCATTTAGATTAGCCGGATGCCATGAACCATTATCCACTGTGGAAAAACCTGATGATCCTGGCAGTCATTTTGACTGCTGCATTCTATGCCTTGCCCAATATCTACGGGCAGGATCCATCGATCGAGATCTCCCCGACCAGCCGTACCGGGGAAGTGACAGCTGGCACCGTCGGACAGGTCGAGTCGATCCTCAAACAGCATGGTCTGGTAATCAAGCGCATCGACATAGAAACCGGCAAGATCAGGGTGCGTTTCAAGGACGGCTCTACGCAGCTGAAGGCCAAGGAGGCGCTCGAGGAAAAGCTTCAGGATGAGTATGCGCTGGCGCTGAATCTCTCCCCTGATGTTCCCGCATGGCTACAGGGCCTCGGCGCAAAACCAATGAGCCTCGGTCTCGATCTGCGCGGTGGCATCCATGTGTTGATCGATGTCGATATGGAGGCTGCACTGAAGAACACGCTCAAGGATCAGGCGAGTGATGTGCGCACCGAACTGCGCAAAAAGAAGATCTACGGAAGAATCAAGACCATCTCCAACGGCATCGAAGTCAGCTTCAGGAAGCTGAGTGAGCGTGACGCTGCAGAGGATGTTATCTCTGATTTGCTGCGTGATTTTGATATCAACAGTTCGCAGCGTGGAGAGGAGTACCTGGTCACTGCAAAATTCAAGCCGCAGGGCATCCGCGAGGCAAAGAAATTTGCGCTTGAGCAGAATATGACGACCCTGCGCAACCGTGTCAATCAGCTGGGTGTGACAGAACCCATTGTGCAGCAGCAGGGCAGCCGCCGCATCGTGGTCGAACTGCCGGGTGTTCAGGATCCGGCAAAGGTCAAGGAGATCCTGCAGGCGACAGCTACCCTGGAGTACCGCCTGGTTGATGACAAGCACAGCGCCATCGACGCCAAAAACGGCAAGGTTCCGCCGGGCTCCGAACTGCGTTTTGATCGTGACGGCCAGCCTGTATTACTGAAACGCGGACGTATTATTACCGGTGACCAGATTATCAATGCCAATGCCGGTATCGATTCACGCTCCGGATCGTCGATGGTTTCAATCTCCCTGAATGGCCGTGGCGCAGACAAAATGCGGCGAGTCACCACCGAGAATGTCAGCAAGCCGATGGCGGTGGTCTTTATTGAAGATCGCGTTGTTGGCAGGGATGCAGAAGGCAAGAGCATCAAGAAGCACGTCGAGGAGGTCATCAGTGTAGCCAATATTCTCGAGCCTTTTGGTCGTCATTTTCAGACAACCGGACTGGACTCCCAGGAAGAGGCGAAGACGCTGGCGCTGTTCCTGCGTGCCGGCGCGTTGAAAGCTCCGATCGAGATTGTCGAGGAGCGCACCGTCGGCCCCAGCCTGGGTCAGGATAATATCGACCAGGGTTTCCGCTCGGTGATGATCGGTTTTCTGCTGGTGGTGATTTTCATGGCTTTCTACTACCGCACCTTCGGGCTGGTTGCAGATCTTGCTTTGCTGGTCAACCTGGTCATGATCGTGGCAGTGCTATCACTGCTGCAGGCGACGTTGACACTGCCCGGCATTGCTGGAATCGTGTTGACTGTCGGTATGGCGGTGGATGCCAATGTACTGATTTTTGAGCGTATCCGTGAAGAGATCCGCATCGGCAGTACGCCGCAGGCGAGTATCGAGGCGGGCTATGCGAAGGCGCTGTCGACTATCGTTGACGCCAATATCACCACCCTGATTGCAGCCGTATTGCTGTTCAGTTTCGGCACCGGACCAATCAAGGGCTTTGCAGTGACGCTCTTTATCGGCATTCTCACCTCCATGTTTACAGCGATTCTCGGAACCAGGGCGGTCGTGAATCTGCTGTTTGGCGGCAAGCGCATGAAAGTACTGCCTATCGGAACCCGCATTCTGGACAAGGTGCCTGCTTTCGACTTCATGTCAAAACGTAAAATCGCATTGATGGGATCGGCGCTGGTTCTTGTCATTGCCATTGCTGCAATCGGTGTGCGCGGTCTCAACTTCGGCATCGACTTCACCGGCGGTACGCTCATCGAACTGGGATACCAATCCGATGTCGAGCTGAAGGATGTGCGCACTGCTCTGAAAGAGGGTGGCTATGGTGATGCCGCTGCGCAGAGTTTTGGCACGCCGCGCGATGTGCTGGTGCGTATCCCGCCGCATGAAGGCGTCTCCAATGAGAAGATTTCCAACGAGGTATTCGAGCTTCTCAGCACCGTTGCCGGGGGGAAGCCGGATTTGCGCCGAGTCGAATTTGTCGGCCCGCAGGTAGGCGAGGAACTGACCGAAGATGGCGGTCTGGCGATGCTGTATGCGCTGATCGCCATACTCATCTATGTCGCATTGCGCTTCGAATGGCGATTCGCGATGGGCTCTATTATTGCTCTGGTGCATGATGTGGTGTTTGTTGTCGGCATTTTTGCACTCGTCTGGGCTGTATTTGATCTCCCTGTCCTGGCGGCGATCCTGGCGGTGATCGGTTACTCGCTGAATGACACTATCGTGGTGTATGACCGTATTCGGGAGAACTTTCGCGTTATGCGTAAAGGGACGCCAACAGAGATTATCAACGTCTCTCTGAACCAGACGCTCTCGCGCACCATGATCACCTCCTTCACAACGGTGGTTGTGCTGCTGGCGCTATTCATCTTTGGCGGCGAAATCATTCACGGTTTTGCGCTGGCGCTGCTGGTTGGCGTGTTCATTGGAACCTACTCGTCGATCTTCGTCGCGAGTGTTGCAGTGCTGCTGCTGGGCATCAACAAAGAGGATCTGATGCCGGTCGTGAAAGAGGGGAAATTGCTGGACGACCGTCCTTGAGTTAATTCTTCTGGAAATGGAGTAAACCGTGGTCTGTCCCCCATTTCTTGTGTGGTTTATTCTTTTGTTCTTGGCAGTTCGATCTTCGGTTTTTTATGGTTGCGGCGAAACAGAACCGCCACATGGCCGATGCTCTGGATGAGTTCGGCCTTGCTGTTGCTGATGATCTCGCCGAGAATGCTTTTTTTCTCTTCGCGATCACCTGCACCGAGTTTGACCTTGATCAGCTCATGCGCATCCAGCGCCAGGTTGACTTCATTCATGACATTCTCACTCAGACCATGCTGACCGACCATCACCACAGGTTTGAGGTGGTGCGCCTTGCTGCGCAGAAAACGTTTTTGTGCTGCTGTAATGACCATTTTTCGCTGTTGTTGAGAGATCAGTTGAAGCAGCGCATTTTACCCTAATTTTCATTCGGCAAACTGAATATTCATGGCGCGTTCAAAAAGCAGTAGAGAGTGGCTGGAGCGCCATGTCAACGACGAGTACGTACAAAGGGCGCAGGCCGACGGCTATCGTTCGCGTGCAGTCTACAAACTGCTGGAGATACAGCAGAGAGATCAGCTGATCAGGCCGGGGCAGGTCGTTGTCGATCTCGGGGCCGCTCCCGGTGGCTGGAGCCAGGTTGCGCAGACGCTCGTCGCAGACAAGGGGGCTGTTATTGCGCTCGATATTTTGCCAATGGATGCCATCACGGGTGTGACAATCATCGAAGGGGATTTCCGCGAGCAGCAGCCTTTCGACAAACTGCGCGAGGCGCTCAATGGCCGTGATGTTGACCTTGTTATTTCAGATATGGCCCCCAACTTATCTGGTATGGCGACAGTCGATCAGCCGCGTTCAATCTATTTGTGCGAACTGGCGCTCGATTTCGCTGTTCAGACACTCAAGCCCGGCGGGAACTTTCTCACCAAGATATTTCAGGGTGAAGGATTCGATGCCTATATGCGTCAACTGCGTGAAAAATTTGCCAGCGTCGTGACGCGAAAACCACAATCATCACGCAGTAAAAGCAGCGAAGTCTATCTCATCGGGCGTGATTTCAGGGTATAATCAAATACAATTTTGCTTTTTTCCACAGCAACTGGAATTCTTAGCACTTAGCACACGAAGCAGGATCGGGATAAGGCTATAGGATGTGTTGAGGAACGAAGTGCATCAATTACGTCAGACGCGCTTCACAAGTTCAGCACATCCTATGCAAACTCCAGAACTTTCCATAAATGGAAACATAACGTATCGAAGAGGGGTACGGTTCATTGAATGACATGGTAAAAAATATAATTTTGTGGGTATTCATCGCTCTGGTGTTGATGTCGGTGTTTAATACTTTCAGCACCACCAGCGGCAAGAGCCTTGATATTGACTATTCAGACTTTATTACCGCAGTGCATGACGGGCGGGTTCAGGAGGTCAAAATCGATGCCTACGGCCGTTCCATTGACGGCAAAATGATGGATGGCAAGAGCTTCCACACCAACAGTCCCGGTGATGACAGCCTCGTGAATGACCTGCTTGAATACAATGTCACATTCACAGCCGACCCGCCTGATGTCCCCTCCATGTGGGAGCAGTTGTTCTTCAATCTGCTGCCGCTGTTTATCCTCATTGGAATCTGGATCTTTTTTATGCGCAAGATGCAGGGCGGAGGCGGCGGAGGCGGCGCCATGTCGTTTGGCAAGAGCAAGGCGCGCATGTTGTCTGAAGACCAGATCAAGGTCACTTTTGCTGACGTTGCGGGCGCCGAAGAGGCCAAGGAGGAGGTCGTCGAGATGGTGGATTTTCTGCGCGACCCTTCGAAATTCCAGAAGCTTGGCGGCAAGATCCCCAAGGGTGTGCTGATGGTCGGTGCTCCCGGAACCGGTAAGACTCTGCTTGCCCGCGCCATTGCAGGTGAAGCCAAGGTGCCGTTTTTTACCATCTCCGGTTCCGACTTTGTAGAGATGTTCGTCGGTGTCGGCGCCTCCCGGGTGCGCGACATGTTTGAACAGGCCAAAAAACATGCGCCCTGCATTATCTTTATCGATGAGATCGATGCAGTCGGCCGTCATCGCGGCGCAGGTCTTGGCGGCGGACATGATGAACGTGAACAGACCCTGAACCAGCTGTTGGTCGAGATGGATGGATTTGAAGGCAACGACGGCGTTATCGTTATCGCTGCAACCAACCGTCCGGATGTGCTGGATCCCGCACTGCTTCGCCCCGGCCGTTTTGATCGCCAGGTGGTGGTGCCCATGCCCGATATTCGCGGTCGTGAGCAGATTCTGAAAGTCTATCTGCGCAAGATTTCTGCTGCTGATGATATCAAGCCAGCCTTAATAGCCCGCGGGACCCCGGGGTTTTCCGGCGCTGACCTTGAGAATCTTGTCAATGAGGCGGCGTTGTTTGCCGCGCGTTTTGACAAAAAAGAGGTCGACATGGACGATATGGAGAAGGCCAAGGACAAGATCATGATGGGTGCCGAACGCCGCTCCATGGTGATGACCGAGGATGAGAAAAAACTGACGGCCTACCATGAGGCTGGCCATGCCATAGTCGGCCTCAATGTGCCAAAGCATGATCCTGTCTACAAGGTCAGCATCATTCCGCGTGGCCGCGCCCTCGGGGTCACCATGTTTCTCCCCGAGCAGGATCGCTACAGCCACAGCAAGGAGTTTCTTGAGAGCCAGATCTCCAGCCTGTTTGGCGGGCGCATCGCCGAGGAGCTGATCTTTGGCAGTGAAAGTGTTACCACAGGCGCCTCCAACGATATCGAACGGGCGACGGAGATTGCCCGAAACATGGTGACCCGCTGGGGGCTTTCCGAGCGACTCGGGCCACTCTCCTATGGTGAAGAGGAGGGAGAGGTTTTTCTGGGTAAGTCGGTGACGACACATAAGAATGTCTCGGACGATACCGCGCATGCCATCGATGAGGAGATTCGCGCCTTCATCGATCGCAACTATGATCGCGCCCATGAGATCTTGACCAAACATCTGGAGCAACTGCATGCGATGTCTGATGCCCTGATGAAATACGAAACCATCGACAAGGATCAGATCGCCGACATCATGGCCGGCAAGACACCGCGTCCTCCGGCTGACTGGGCGGGTACAGATCTGGATTCTGACGATGATGGCGATGCTACGGCGCCAGAGGAGACAGTAAAAAAAGATGACAAGGGTGAAGGTCAGATTGGCGATCCTGCCAGTCAGCACTGATCCACAAAAAGATTGGAACCACGGAACACACGGAAAAAGAAATATTAACTCCGTGACGTTCGTGTGTTCCTTAGTATAGAGCATTAAGTTCTAGTGACTCTCTTTCTATGATCATTCGTTGTGCAAATCTTGATCTTGATCTCAACGAACCCCGGGTCATGGGAATACTGAATGTCACGCCGGACTCTTTCTCTGATGGCGGGTTGTTTATCAAGCCATCTGATGCTCTGAAACACGCTGTCAGAATGGTCGGAGAGGGTGCGGCAATCATCGATGTTGGTGGCGAATCCACTCGTCCCGGCGCGCAGTCAGTCTCCCTCCAGCAGGAGCTGGACCGCGTTATCCCGGTCATTGAAGCCCTGACTTCACAACTCTCTGTACCGGTTTCCATCGATACCAGCAAACCCGAAGTGATGCGTGAAGCAGCAACTGCGGGCGCCGGTATGATCAATGATGTCTGTGCATTGTCAGCCGAGGGCGCTGTCGAAACTGCCAGTGAGTTGCAGCTTCCTGTCTGCCTGATGCATATGCAGGGTGAGCCGCGTTCGATGCAGCAGCAACCGCAGTATGATGATGTCGTTGCGGATGTCTCATGTTTTTTACAGCAGCGTGCTCAAGTCTGCATCGACGCTGGCATCCCGGCACAGCATATCTTGCTTGATCCTGGTTTTGGGTTCGGCAAAAAACTTAGTCATAATATAAAGTTATTGAAAAATATTAATGTAATTATTAAGCTAGGATATCCAGTGCTGGCTGGAATCTCCCGCAAGCGTATGATTAGCCAGATCCTGGACGAGAGAAGCACTGATCAACGCCTCTATGGCAGTCTTGCCGCAGCAGTCATTGCAGCCATGAAGGGTGCATCCATTTTACGTGTTCATGATGTCAGGGCGACAGTCGATGCAATGCGGATAACAACAGCAGTGATGAATCAATGAGCAGAAAACATTTTGGTACGGATGGAATTCGCGGTCGGGTAGGACATGACAAGGTGACACCGGAATTCGTCCTCAAGCTTGGTTGGGCGGCGGGACGGGTTCTTGGCGGAGGTTCGAACAAGGTTGTGATCGGCAAGGATACACGCATTTCCGGTTATATGCTTGAGTCTGCTCTGGAAGCGGGGCTCTCTGCGGCAGGTGTTGATGTGCTGCTGACAGGGCCAATGCCGACGCCGGGTATCGCCTATCTGACACGCACCTTTCATGCCTGTGCGGGTATCGTGATCAGCGCATCGCACAATCCCTATTACGACAACGGCATCAAGTTTTTCTCAGCGCAGGGAAACAAGCTGGCGGACGAGGTTGAGCTCGCGATCGAGGCAATGATTGACCAGCCAATGGAAACGGTTGATTCCGAAAAACTTGGCAAAGCGGACCGCATCGATGATGCACAGGGTCGTTACATCGAGTTCTGCAAAAGTTCGATTTCCCAGAATGTGAATTTTCATGGTTTAAAAATCGTGGTTGATTGTGCGCATGGAGCGACCTACCAGATTGCTCCCAAGGTGCTGTCCGAACTTGGCGCCGAAGTCATTTCGATAGGGGTCAAGCCAAACGGTGTCAACATCAATGACCATGTCGGCTCCACCCATCCGCAGCAGTTGCAGCAGCGTGTCGTCGAGGAGAAGGCGGATCTTGGTATGGCGCTGGACGGTGATGGAGATCGCGTTTTTTTGGTGGATCACAGGGGAACCTTGATCGATGGTGATGAGATTCTCTTCATCATCGCGCGCGCGCGTAAGCAGCAGAACCTGCTGAAAGGACACGTTGTCGGCACACTGATGAGCAACCTGGGACTCGAACTCGCACTCAGGAGAGAGGGGATAGAGCTGGAGCGCACCGATGTTGGCGACCGCTTTGTCATGGAGCGCCTGGTCAAGAATGACTGGATACTGGGAGGAGAGTCCTCGGGGCATATCATTTGCCGAAGCAAAACAACCACGGGTGACGGCACCATTGCCGGGCTTCAGGTAATAGCCGAGATTATTCGCTCCGGTCGTTCATTGTATGACCTGAGTGTAGATATGGAAAAATGCCCTCAGCAGCTGGTGAATGTCTCCCTTGGCTCCAGCAATGCAGCCGATGTCATGCAACTGGCAGTTGTTCAGCAGGCTGTCAGTGACGCTGAAGAGGAGCTGGGCAGGGAGGGGCGAGTCCTGCTGCGCCCGTCCGGAACCGAGCCGCTGATCCGGGTCATGGTCGAGGGAGTAGACGCGGCACAGGTGGATCGGGTCACCGAGCAGGTGGCGGATGTTGTGCGGAACAATCTCCATACGTAACTCA
>JADWMH010000006.1:0-1479 GCA_015767355.1 Gammaproteobacteria bacterium | reverse complement strand
CCTTGGGGCATAAAAAAGCCCCGAAAAGAGACATTTCGTCTCTCTTCGAGGCAGGGGGCAAAGAAACTATGTCGATGCTTTGTGAATATCTCCGCCAGCGGTTTTCCACAACAGCGCTTTCTCAACCTTATCTTTCTGTTGCAGTACATCTTCACCCATGAGACCGATAATGGCCATGACACCTTCATGATAAGGGAAGATGATGCCCTGAAACTGATCTCTGCTGATGGCCTGCAGACGCTTGACCTCTTTGCCGGGTAGGTAGATGGCGGTGACAGGTCCGTTGGCGCCATCATAGACAACATGAATTCCATCGGTTTTATCGATGTGGCAGACATCGGCAAAGTGAAGCGTGCCGATGGAAGTCCGCTCGATATCGACATCGAAGTGATCCAGTACATGTCCTAACTCGGCATCAGTGACGGCGGTGCGCACATGCAATGCATTGATGTCTTCGTAGAGATGGTCGATCACTATCTCCGACAATGCGACCTGGGGGCGAAGCAGCAGAGCGACGGCAAACACCATGGTTGCTGCAATACTGGCTGCAGCAGCCAGCGACGGACGCCAGCTGTTGTTCCAGTTGAAGCCTCTGGATTGGCCTTTTTGCTGCTCTTTGCTGCGTTCAATGATGCGCTGCGCAAGATCATCAGGCGCTGCAACGTTCAGGGCATCAGCTAACTTGCTGTCAAACTCCATGCACTGTTCCTGAAACTCCCGGTTTTCAGCTGTTTCCAGCGCCTGCTGGAAATCCAAATCAGGTGTCTCGGGATCGATGATGCACTGTTTTCTGAATTGTAATCCGTTCATTTTCACAACCTCACTACGACTGAGCTGTTAGTTTCTGTCAAGGCGCTCTTGAGCTGCTGCTTCGCCCTGAAAACCCGTGTCATCACTGCATTTTCCGAAATCTCCATCGTCTTTGATATCTCCTTGCAACTGAAACCGTGAATTACCTGCAGGATGAGCGGTTCCCGATATTTTTCATCCAGCGCCAGCATCGCCTTGCGCAGAATTCTGCGCTCCATTATTTCTTCCGGTTCATCATGCTGATTTGCACTCAGCGGAACTTTTTCAATCTCGACGAGATCGGGCTGAAAACGCTGGAAACGTCTTGCATTTTCGTTGCGTAAAATCGTTGTCAGCCACCCCTTTTCAGCTTTGTTGTCCTTGAGCTGGTGGAGGCTTTTCCATGCCCTGGTGAAAGTCTCCTGTACCAGATCCTCCGCAACATGCTTGTCATGGCAAAGCCATAACGCGTATCTGAAGAGGTCGGTCGAATAGTTCTCCACCAGTGTTTCAAAGCGTTTTTGTTTACCTAGCATCATAATCTCTTACCCGGGCAATAAGCGCCCTGTGCATATTAAGACATAATCCGGGAAGATTTCTTACAACCCGGGGAAAATAAATTTTAATTGTCAGAAATAATGTAAGAAATTTCCATCTATCAGGTTCTGTTGTAACGGGCTGCATAATGAA
>JADWMH010000061.1 GCA_015767355.1 Gammaproteobacteria bacterium | reverse complement strand
TCTAACATTTCAGCTGTTCAAATACATCCCCGGCAGCAGGCGATCAGCTGCTCACCTCTATGCGGCGCGGCATCTGCGGCGCAGATTTGGGAAGGATGATTTCCAGAACACCATTCTGACTGGATGCGCTGATGTTGCCGGCATCGACGGTATCCGGTAGAGAGAAGCGCCGAATGAAGACGCCGTGTGAGCGCTCCAGACGTTTATAATCTTTGCCGCCCTCAGTAGATTGATGTTTACGCTCACCCTTGATGGTCAATACACCCTGTTCCATTGAGACTTCGATCTCGTCAGCGCTGATTCCGGGAATATCCGCATGGATTAAAAAACGCTCATCCTCCTCTTTGATGTCAACTGCAGGAGACCAGTCGCTGCCTTCAACCAGGCTGGTGTCGTCTCGCCCTGACGGGGTATTCAACAGCTGACCCATTTCATTATGCCACTGGTCGAGCAGGTTCCACGGATTTCGTACTATCATATTCATTGTTTCACTCCGAATTAATCTCTTACTTTTAGATATAGTGCAGAGTCGGGTCACTTTCAGGGGATGAACCTGAAGGGCTAAATACAATTTTTTTCGTGGTACACGAATAATTACATGAAAGTTCTACTCTATAACGAGATCAATCCCGCCAAAATCCCCGGATTCAAGAAGATGCAGGCCTACCTGGAGGCGGATGATTTCCGCTCGGCCGAGGTCAAGAAGGTGGGGGAGAATCTCTATCGCGCGCGCCTGGACCGCAGCAACCGGCTGCTGTTTGCGATTCACCGCTACCGGGGAGAGGCTTATGCCCTGATTTTGGAGTACATCAAACAGCATGCCTACGAAAAATCCCGCTTTCTCAATCGCGGCGGCATGGTGGATGAGACCAAAATCACCAGCCCGGGGTCTATCGATGAGGTGCAGCAGGAGCCTCTGATTTACCTCAACCCCGATCACTCCACCTTCAACATACTGGATAAGGTGCTCTCTTTTGACGAGGCCCAAAGCGCTATCTACGCCCTCCAGCCTCCACTGATCATCATCGGCTCTGCGGGAAGCGGCAAGACCATGCTGACCCTGGAGAAGATGAAGGAGGCCATGGGGGATATCCTCTATGTCACCCGCTCTCCCTACCTGGTGCACAACTCGAGGGATCTCTACTACGCCGCCGGCTATGCCAATGAGGATCAGCAGATCGATTTCCTCTCTTTTCAGGAGTACCTGGAGAGCATCCATGTCCCTGCTGGCCGGGAGATGCATTTCAAGGAGTTTTCCGCCTGGATCTCCCGCCACCGCGCCGTCAGTGGCCTGAAAGACGCCCATCAGCTGTTCGAGGAGTTCAAGGGGGTCATTACCGGACCGGCCGGCGACTCATCCTATCTCGGGCGCGATGCCTATATTGAACTGGGGATCAAGCAGTCCATCTTCCCCCGTGAGGAGCGGGGACGGGTCTATGACCTGTTCAGCAAATATCTGCAGGTGATGCGCGAGCAGGGATATTACGATGCCAACATCCTCAGTCATGAATATCTGACCAAGGTGGAACCTCGCTATGATTTCATCGTCATGGACGAGGTGCAGGATCTGACCAACATTCAGATGCAGCTTATCCTCAAGTCATTGCGCGATCCGAGCGGCTTTATTCTGTGCGGCGATTCAAACCAGATCGTCCACCCCAACTTTTTCTCCTGGTCCAAGATCAAGAGTTTTTTCTATCGGCAGGAGGGCTCTGCTCCGCAAGCGGATCTGATCCGCATTCTCAATACCAACTATCGCAACTCCCCCCAGGTGACGGAGGTGGCCAACCGTCTTTTGAAGATCAAGAGCGCCCGTTTCGGCTCTATCGACAGGGAGAGCAACTACCTGGTGGAAAGCAACGCCCACAACAGCGGAGAAGTCATACTACTGCAGGATGAGGATGGCATAAAGGCCGAACTCGACCAGAAAACACGCCACTCTACCCGCTTTGCCGTCATTGTCATGCACCCGCAGGACAAGGCAGCCGCCAGCGCCAGCTTCGGCACGCCGCTGGTTTTTTCGGTACAGGAGGCCAAGGGACTGGAGTATGAAAATGTCGTGCTGTACAACTTTACCTCGGGAGAGGAGCAGCGCTTTCGAGAAATCACCCGTGGTGTGACGCATGAAGATCTTCAACACGGGCTGGCCTACGCCAGGACCAGGGATAAAAGCGATAAATCCCTCGAGATCTACAAGTTTCATATCAACGCCCTGTATGTCGCAATCACCCGCGCCGTACGCAATATCTATCTCATCGAGCGAACACCCAAACAGCGACTGTTCGATCTGCTCGATCTTCGTCCCTCCAAAGATGGACTGCAACTGGAGAAACAGGACTCCTCTCTGGATGAGTGGCGCCAGGAGGCGCAACGTCTGGAACTGCAGGGAAAAGAGGAGCAGGCGAATAGCATTCGTGAGCGGGTCCTCAAGCAAAAAGCAGTGCCCTGGGAGGTGCTGCAGGGTAAGCCCCTGGAGGCACTCCAATACAAAGCCATCGAGGAGAACAACAAGAAGGCGAAGCTCGCCCTGTTTGAATATGCCCTGGTCTACCGGGATCAACCGCGCTTGAATGCGCTCATCAAAGCCGGATTCGCACCCGCCAAAAACCCGCAGAAGGGGCTGCTTCTGCTGAACAAAAAGCATTTCCTTCCCTATGAGCTGAAACATCCCGGCGCTGTTCTGCGGCAAACCGATCAATATGGCGTCGATTTTCGCAATCTCTTCAATCAGACACCATTGATGGTCGCCAGCCGCATCGGCAACGAGACCCTGGTGAGGGAGTTGAGAGAGCGTGGTGCGAATACCGAACTGATCAATAATGCCGGATTCAACGCCTTTCAGATCGCCCTGGAGCAGGCGCTGAATGACCCCAGATACAGCAGCAACAAGCTGGCCGCCGTTTATCGTCTGCTCGAGCCTGACTGCATCGATATCCAGGTGGATGAGCAGCTGGTCAAAATTGATAAACGCTCCATGGAATTCCTTATGCTCAGCCTGATGATGGCGATGTTCTATACCCGCATGGGAGATGCAATCTATCAAACGGGGGGCGCCTTCCAGAGCAGCGATTTTACTGAAGCACTGGCGCATTTTCCGGAGCACATCCTGCCTGCGCGGCGCAAAAAGCGCCCTTACATCTCCAGTATTCTGTCGAAGAACGAGGTTAGCCGTGACGACAAATACAACCGCAAGCTGTTTCTGCGTGTTAAACGCGGCCACTACATCATCAATCCAGGATTGAGCCAGCGCGTGGAAGGAGAGTGGCAAAACATCTATGCGCTGCTTTCATTCGATATGATTGCTTGTCAGCACCAGGAACAGAACCCGAATTGGTATGCAAGCTTCGATACCAATACCCTGGCACGACAGAAAATCGACCGATTTGCAGCCAAAATCAGCAGATACACCGAGACAGGACGTTGGGAAGATGGGATTTGAGTTAGGCCTGCTCCCCTCGGGACACCTGCACTGCTTCCCGTCAAGCGAAGAGAATTCAACAGGCGAAAGCGTTCAAACCGACCCCGTCGGCAAGGCATTTGCACACAGTACGGGTGAGGGTTTATTCACCCTGGCGGCCACAAAAAACAGTATCGGCCTCTCCCCCGCTTTGCAATATTGGCGCGGTTTTTCCCGCAACTATCTGCGCGACCGCTGCCTGCTGACGCCGTTCGACCCACAACAGCCTGATCCTGTCGAGCCACTGACAGCCACAGAAACCGCGCCTCTACTCCTGGGCGCGCCACCGATGCGTGGGGCTGAGTATCTCTCTGCCCCGGTGCTGCAGGAGATCCGCTCGCTGCTTGATCACTGGGTATGTGAACAGATAGAGAGTCTCGGCGGGCTTGATGATCTCCTCGCCAGCAGAGCGCCGCATTGGCATCAGCTGGGCCGCGTCTGCTTTCACCTGGCGGAGAATAAGAGTGATCCGGACTACCCCTTTGCCTTCATGGCAACCTATGCCCCCGAACTCTCGGAGCAGGGCCGCATTCGCCATCAACCTCTCAGCCGCGCCTTGCAGGAGTATGCGGGAGCGAAAAACAACAAGGCGTTGATTCGCCTGCTTTCACCCGTTCAGCTCGCCGCTGAATCCAGCGCCGTGATCAATGATCTGGTCGATAGCGGAGATATCTACCATCCCCTGGCCTGGTCGCCCGGGGAGGCCTATGCGTTTCTCAAGGATGCGCCCGAGTATGAGCAGTGCGGCGTGGTGGTGCGGTTGCCTGACTGGTGGAAAAAACGCAGCAGGCTGCGCGCCGGCATGACCATTGGCGAGAGCAAACAAAAGAACTTCAATGCCGATTCGCTGCTGGATTTCAAATTGCATATTGCGCTGGGGAGTGAACAACTCAGCCAGAGCGAGCTGAAAAAACTCATGGCTGCGGGTGATGGCCTCATTTTTATGAAGGGACAGTGGGTTGAGGTGGATCAGGAGAAGCTGAATGAAGCCCTGGCCCACTGGAAAATGGTGGAAGCAGAGACGGCGAATGGCGGACTCACCTTTGCGCAGGGGATGCGGCTGCTTGCAGGCGCACCTGCCGACCTAAAGGACACCGCCCGGGAAGAGAACCGGGAGTGGTCTTTTGTTCAACCGGGAAAATGGCTGGCCTCCGAACTAGAGGCGTTGCGCTCGCCCGAACAAGCGAAGCAGGTCAATCCGGGCAAAGCACTCAAAGCGAAGCTTCGCCCCTATCAACAGGAGGGTGTCAACTGGTTGTGGCTGCTCTCCCGACTGGGTTTGGGCGCATGTCTGGCGGATGATATGGGGTTGGGAAAAACCATGCAGGTCATCGCACTGCTGCTGGCGCTGAAAAAGAGGCGCAGTGACAATCCCTCCCTGCTGGTGCTGCCTGCATCCTTGCTTGGCAACTGGAAAACGGAACTTGACTATTTTGCACCCTCCCTGCGCTGCCTCTTCATCCACAGCTCCCAGCTGAACAAAAAGAGAATGGATGAGATGGCGGAAGAACATGCAGCTCTGCAGGATCTCGACCTGGTGCTGACCACCTATGGCACGCTCATGCGCCAGGAGTGGCTCCAACAGCAGAAGTGGCGGCTGCTGGTGCTGGACGAGGCTCAGGCAATCAAGAACCCGGCAGCCAGACAGAGCAAAGCGGTCAAGCGCCTCGAAGCCGAATCCCGTATCGCACTGACCGGCACACCGGTGGAAAACCGGCTGTCGGATCTGTGGTCACTGTTCGATTTTCTGAACCCGGGCCTGCTGGGATCAGCCAGGCGATTCAAGGGATTTGTGAAATCTCTCTCTGAGCGAAAGAGTGATCAATATGCACCGCTGCGCAATCTTGTAGCCCCCTATATCCTGCGCCGCCTCAAGAGTGATCGATCCATCATCAACGACCTGCCGGAGAAGACCGAAGTCGCCGCCTACTGTGGTCTGAGCAAAGCCCAGGCTGTGCTCTATCAGCAGGCAGTGAAACAGATGGCGCAAGCCATCGAGAACCTGGATGGCATCAAGCGCCGTGGTTTGGTGCTCTCCTACCTGCTGCGTTTCAAGCAGATCTGCAATCACCCGTCACAACTGCTGGGTGATGATGAGTACGAGCCGAAAAAAAGTGGTAAATTTCAGCGTCTGGCTGAACTCTGTGAAGAGATCGCCTCACGCCAGGAGAAGTTGCTGGTCTTTACCCAATTCCGTGAAATGACCACCCCGCTGGCAAACTTTCTGGCGCAGCAGTTCGGCCGGCCCGGCCTGGTGCTGCATGGCGGCACCGCCGTCAAGCAACGCCAAAAACTGGTTGAAAAATTCCAGGATGAAGAGGGACCACCCTTCTTCATTCTGTCGCTCAAGGCGGGAGGAACAGGCCTCAATCTGACGCAGGCATCCCATGTCATCCATTTTGACCGCTGGTGGAATCCGGCAGTGGAAAATCAGGCCACGGACCGCGCCTTTCGCATCGGTCAGAAAAATAATGTGCTGGTGCATAAATTTGTCTGCCAGGGAACGGTCGAGGAGAAGATTGACGCCCTGATCAATGAAAAAACGGCTCTCGCCAATGACCTGCTGGAAGGCAGCGCCAACACCCTGCTGACAGAGATGGATGACAAGGCGTTGCTTAACCTAGTCTCCCTTGATATTGAAAAAGCGCGAGTCTGATGAACCTGAGAGGAAAATCACTATGAGTTATTACGGATGGGCTCCCTACGTGCCGGTAGCTAAACGGCGCGCCAGAGCAGCCAGAGAGATGAAAAAGCTGTTCAATCAAGGCATGAAGATTGAACCCATCGAGGTCCAGGGGCGCAAGATCGCCCGTACATTCTGGGGTGAAGCCTGGTGCAATCACCTGGAGAAATTCAGTGATTATCAAAATCGCCTGCCCAGGGGGAGAACCTACGTTCGCAATGGTTCGGTTTGTCATCTGTCCATCTCAAAGGGACGGATCGAGGCCATCGTCAGCGGCTCGGAACTCTACAAAATCGACATCAACATCACCCCGCTCTCTGCAAACAAATGGAGTAATGTGCGTAAACAGTGCGCCGGACAGATCGGCTCCATGCTGGAGCTCCTGCAGGGACGTTTCTCCGATAATGTCATGAAAATCGTGACCGATCAGGAGAAGGGTCTATTCCCAAAACCCGGCGAGATAAAACTCGCCTGTAACTGTCCGGACTGGGCTGAGATGTGCAAACATATCGCCGCAGTCCTGTATGGCGTTGGCGCCAGACTGGATCATCAGCCGGAACTGCTTTTTCTACTACGCAACGTCGATCAGGAAGAGCTGATTTCAGCTGAGCTGGATATGCAGACAGCGACGGCTGGAAAAGGAAAACGCAGACGGTTGGCCGAGGCGGATCTTTCCAGCGTGTTTGGCGTGGAGATAGAGGAGCCGTTAAAACCCGGCCGCAAAAAAAGAGCGCCCGGCAGAAAAGCCATTACCAAAACCAGCAGCAAGAGAGCCAAAAACAAATCTGTAAAAAAGAAGGTTGCCGGACGCAGAAAGAAAAAACCATTTATCCCCACAGCCGCAGCGGTCGCAAGACTACGCAAACAGTTCAAGTTGAACGTATCCCAATTTGCAACGCTGGTTGGCGTCACTCCACCTACGGTCAGCAACTGGGAAAATGGCAGTGGCAGGCTCAATCTTCGCCAACGCAGCCGGGATGCACTGATCAAAGTGACTGAACATACGCCGGAGCAGGCGAGAAGTGAAGTAAAGCGTATTCGACTGGATGAAACACAGCCAAAGTGACAAACCGGCACAACAGGAAATACCAATACTATCTCTACAGAATATACTAAACATGATACAACTTAATAAACTAATATTCGCACAGCGTGATAAACGAACAAAAAGACAATCGTTATGGCAAAACCTTCAGAAAAGCTGGCTAAATCTCTCGAAGTGCTCCACTCGCTTCAGGAGCGAGGCGTTGTAGCCATACGCTCTTCTGACCTGACGCGCACCCACCGGGAGCGCCTGCGTCAGAACGGCTTCCTGCAAGAGGTGATCAAGGGCTGGTATATCCCTGCTCACCCGGATGAAGCCGCCGGAGAAAGCACTGCCTGGTATGCATCCTTCTGGCGGTTTTGCGTGGTCTATCTCCAGCATCGTTTTGGCAAGGAATGGTGTCTGTCACCAGAACAATCCCTATCACTGCACGCTGAGAATTGGATTGTGCCACGCCAATTACTGGTCCGTTCTTCCAAAGCACAGAACAACATCACTGCGTTACCGCACGATACATCACTGCTCGATACCCGTGCCACAATGCCGGAAGACAGAGATATCGAAGAGAAAGAGGGGCTGCGCCTGTTCTCGCTCCCTGCAGCCTTGATTGCCTGCGCGCCGGGATATTTCAGGCAAAACCAGACCGATATGCGCGCCGTTCTACCCTTGGTGCGCGATGCCTCCGAAGTGCTGGAGTTGCTACTGGAAGGCGGACACAGCACTATCGCCGGACGACTGGCTGGCGCTTTCCGCAATATTGGCCAGGACCGCATAGCCGATGATATTGTGAAAACAATGCGCGCAGCGGGATACACTATTCGCGAACGCGATCCGTTCGAGACGCAAGCCCCGGTCCTTCTGTCCGCACGCGCAGAATCCCCTTACGCCAATCGCATCCGTTTAATGTGGCAGAAAATGCGGGTGCCGATTATTGAGCGGTTTCCGGCACCACCCGGCCTGCCAAAAGAGACAAAAGCGTATCTCAAGCGTGTCGAGGATGTTTATGTCACAGATGCCTATCACTCCCTGTCGATTGAAGGCTATCGGGTAAGCCCGGAACTGATCGAGCGCGTACGCAGTGGCAACTGGAACCCGGATGAAGATGACCGGGAACATCGCAATGTCCTGGCTGCACGCGGCTACTGGCAGGCCTATCAATCCGTGCGAGAAAGTATCGATAAGGTCCTGCATGGTGATAATCCTGGCAATGTTGCTGATGACGATCACCGCAACTGGTACCGAGAAATGTTTGTGCCGGGCGTAACGGCAGGCCTGCTCCGCCCTGCTGATCTTGCCGGTTATCGTAATGGGCCGGTTTATATTCGCCGGTCGATGCATGCTCCACCAAGCCCTGAAGCGATACGCGACGCCATGCCAGCTTTCTTTGATTTGCTGCGCGAAGAAACGCAAGCCCCCGTTCGTGTCGTGCTCGGGCATTTTATCTTCGTTTATATCCATCCCTATATCGGCGGCAATGGACGGATGGGACGGTTCTTAATGAATGTAATGCTCGCGGGTGGCGGCTATCCGTGGACCGTGATTCCACTGGAAGAGCGGGATGCCTACATGGCCGCATTGGAAGAGGCCAGCGTCAACCAGAATATTGCACCCTTTGCTGATTTTTTGGCGCGCCTGGTTGAGGCTAGCCTGAAAGATGAGTCCGCGATCTGAGGAAGATGTGATCCCACGCCAGAGAAGTGTTGCCAGAAGTTATACAGACTGGCGGTCTGCTTGAAAACCATTGTTACACTGGGACTACAGCAAGTCGAAACAGGGGGCGCAAACGTTTTTTGGCGGTATCATTTTCATGCCATCAGGAACTATTCTGGTACAGGATACAGCGGATAAATAGAACAGTTTATAGCGATCAATTCTCTCGATCTATAGTGGGGGTAAAAGTGAGGGTAAAAACTGAATTATTCGCTGAAATAAAAAAGGGCTAACGATTGAAAACCGCTAAGCCCTTGATTCAATTGGCGCGCCCGGAAGGATTCGAACCTCCGACCACCTGGTTCGTAGTTATCTACTGAGCGCATAACCATTTGTTTTTATTACTAAATAGGCGGAGACGCCCGTTGCATTTTACATAACAGCGCATGACAGTGCCGGACTGATTCCGGCAAAACTCCGGCAACATATTTCATTCATCCATCACTGAAAAGCACATGGTTTTTCAGTGCCCTCCTCCACTGCCCTGACACATAGCCATCAACTCCCGATCTGACTTCAGTTCCATGCCTATGGATGCTGATCCCCTGGACACCTGCTCTATCTGCCTGCTCCCCCTGGCTGAGCTGTAATACCCCAGCATCCTGCCGATCTCACGCATCGCCGCAATCATCGCCAGGGGATTCCCCTTCTTCTTGGCCTCCTTGTAAGCCGCCAGGAGCCCTCGAATCACGTCATCCCTGGTAAGCTCCAGCCTCGCCTCTGCCTCCTTGCATTTGCGCTCTATGACCCGCTGGATGACAGGTTTTGACAGGAGTTCACTGGCTATCTGCCTCGCCGTCCGCTTGCTATATCCTGCTCTGATAGCCCCCTGGGTCGCATTGAGATCTATCAGGTACTCTGCTACAAATCTCTCTTGCTTTAGTGGCATACCCATTTACCTCTTCCTCCACAGTTTTCAGCACGCGCCTCGTTACCGACATGCCGCCGATTTCAAGTCATACTACGGCGATTTAGAGTCTCACCTGACGCATGGAAGTTCAAGCAAGGCAGACACCTGGATGAGCCTTCATCCAGTTAGTCACTGGTCTTTCTGCCATATTGAAATATACATTCGGCCCTCTATAGCCACCTTGAATATTGAATCCATCATGTATGGCGGCCACAATGAATATGCCGTTAGGAATGTATATCCCAGCCTCCACCTCAACCATGTGCTTATAGGTGTAGCTGCTCCTCCAGTTGTTTATTGACTGGATCTTTTTCATTGACTTGAGCCACTGAATACATGCATCAAGTTCACGATGGCGCAGATAGATCTCTTGTCGTTCATATTCTTTGTCGCCAGGAAGAAATCCATGCAAGGAGAGTTGAGGCAGCCTGGTGAGAATTTTATGTATTTCTGAGCTCGTCATTGCAAACTCCTATCAGATTTTTAGAATTGATTAATTATAACTAATTTGCAGCACATTTGATACGACAAGACTCATAGAAAGGGAGTAAATGACTG
>JADWMH010000060.1 GCA_015767355.1 Gammaproteobacteria bacterium | reverse complement strand
AAATCAATATGGAACTAATCAGCGTCTTCTACCGCCGCCTCCCCTGCTGCGGCTTCCTCCTCTACTGCTGCTACGGCGTTTGGCGCTGCTGCGGTTTCTGCTGCTGGATTTGGCGCGTTTGTTGCCGCTTGATCGTGATTTATGGGAACGATTGAGGTTGCTCCTGGTTGAACCGCTGCTCTTCCTGTTCTTGCTGGATGCATACTTCCTGCTGCTCGTTTTGCGAGCAGGCGCTTTTTTCCTGGGCGCAGCTTTTTTGGTTGATTTGCGAGCAGGCGCTTTTTTCCTGGGTGCAGCTTTTTTGGTTGATTTGCGGGCAGCCGGCTTCTTTTTCGCGCTTTTACTCTGCTTCTTGGCCCCGGCAGCTCCTTTACGATCTTTCAATGCAGCATTGCTTTTTTTCCGCTCCTTACCGCCCGCGCCTGCCTTGCGATCTTTCAACGCCGCCTTGCTCCCTTTGCGATCCTTGCCTCCAACGCCTGCCTTACGATCTTTCAGTGCCGCCTTGCTTCCTTTACGATCCTTGCCTCCAACTCCTGCCTTGCGATCCTTCAACGCAGCTCTGCCGCCTTTGCGATCCCGACCCCCTACACCGGATTTGCGATCTTTCAACTTCTTATTGTCCGCCAGCTTCTTCTTGTTGCGATCCCTGGCCCCAGCACTTCTCTTACGGTCCTGGATCGCTTTTCGGTCTTTGGAATCAAGCTTCATATCGGTCTTATTCCAGCCGTTTTTTCCTCTGTTCTTTGACCAGTTCTTACCGTTGTGCCGATAGACTCCGCCGTCTTTGCCAACAAAGAGATTATTCTTTCCCTTGGCAACTTTGAATCCCTCGCCGGTGCGCCTGTTGTAGCCGCCAAGGACTGCTCGACCACCAGAACCCCTTGCTCCGGCAATTGTTTTTCCGCCGCGAGTACGGTGGCCCGCCTTTGCCCAGTTGTCGCCTCGCCGGGTAACCGTTTTACCCCATGAGCCATAGGGAGTTCTCACTCCCGTCCTGCTAACACGCCTGTTGGTGTAAGGATTATAGGATGTCCGTGCAAAGGCGCTTCCATAGGGACCCCGTGCAACGCCGCCGCGGTAGTAGCGTCCCGTCCTGGGATTGTAACCGGCCCTGCCGCCGATGCCGCCATAGGGTCCGTAGAGCCGGGGCCGCCCGCCCCTGTAATAGCCGTGTCCATAGCGGTAACGCATACCGCAGCCATATCCGTAAAAATGGGGACGATAGTGATAGCCGTAATAGCGGTTATTCCCCCAGTAACTACCGGCCCACAGCCCCAGGCCGAACATCAGCACACCGGTTGCCGCCACGTAGCTGCCGGAGTAGCCGGAGGTATAGCCCACCACCACGTTATCCGGTGTTGAATCATACACTCTGACATAGGTGGCATTGTATTTCGGACTCTCTTCCGGGATGGTATAGATCGCCTGGTCCACCTCCGTCGCTACCGCCCAGGGACCTGTCGGCGTGCTGCCGACGAACCACACGCCATCGACAAGCGCGTAGTAGAGACCGGAGACCAGGAATACATCATTGGGCGAGTTGATGGCGTAGGAGACAACCGGACTGGTTCCCTTGATCTCCTCGAATTGCGGCTCTCCCTCGTAGACGATCTCGGTCGTCGTATCCTTGCGGCTTACCGTCGCCTTCTGCGGGACCGACGCCAGCAGCACCGCCGCTTCGGCATCAGGGGTACCCGGAACGGCGCTGAGCACGTCATCTTTTTCGTGGTCTTCCGGGATATTCGCAAACTCCTCCGGCAGGTCGGCTGACGCCGCCTCCCAGGGGCCCTGCAGATTCTCACTCCTGAACCAGCGTCCGGCTGTCAAAAAATAGAACTGCTCATCTTCATTATCGAAAAACAGGTCGCTATCCGTATTGGTGACGTACATCAGCTTGGTTCCAGAGACCAGGCCAAACTCGGGCTCTCCTTTGGTCTCGATCAACTCGGAGGGCTCAGTTGCAACAAACACCAGTGACTGCTCTTCAGCGGCTTTTCCAGGAATATGCTCCTTGACATCTCCCCAGTTGTCATCATCGGGAAGCTTGCTGAAAGAGTCCGGCAGTTTCACCGTATTTTTCCACGGCCCCTTGACCGGATCCGCCGTCTCCATCCAGCTCTCATCATCGAGCAGATAATAGGTGGAACTGGAGATGTCCAGCAGTAGATCCCAGTTGGTATTGACGGCAAACATCAGGCCATCGGCGCCCTCGACCGGCTTGAAGGAGGGTTTACCCATGAATGTAAGCAGTATAGCCGGCTGGTCGCTGTAGTAGATCGGAGGCGGGTCGAGGTTGAGATTGACTTCTCGAACATCCTGGGCGTCGGCCTCCAGGTCGGCGACAAGACGATCCAGCGACATGATGATGCTGCCCTCGACGGGAATCGCCTTGCTCACCAAATCGCCGGATTTTGCTGCAAGCTCGTCATCGATATCGGGAAAGTGCATTTTGGTGATTGTCACCTCACTTAGCAGCACTTCATCCTCATCCTTGTCCACCTCGGTCGTCGCCTTGAGGTAGATGGCGCCGTACTGAAACTCGTCGCTCCCCTTGAACTGCACGGAGACCGCCGCCTTGGCAGTCAGCGTGGTGTAATTCTTCCATTCGTCCATCTGCGGCTGGTAGATGACCACCTCACCCTCCTCATGCTGATACGCACGCGGCCAGCCAAGCTCCTCGATGTCATCATCCTCAGGCTTTGCATCCGCTGCGGCCAGCGCCTGCTGCGCCTTTGCCGCATCAGGTTTTACTGCCGCAGCCTCGATCGTCGGTTGTACGGCCTCTTCCGCCACTAGCGCAGTAGCACCCAGAAAGACATAAACAGCAAAGAGTGGAATATAGATGCGTTTCATGGTGTGTTCCTCGGTAAATAAGGAAGAGTCCCTTCATCATCTCCAGGATGAATGAATTTAGACACGATAGTGTTTGCAAACATAGCACTATCAAAGATATATGTATAGAGATCACAATTTCTCACTAAGGAGTTGTCCAAAAATAACTTCCCGATATCGCGCAGCAATGTTGTTTCGTATTCAAGACGCAGCAAGGGGCGCATAGCAGCGTTATGTAACTCTTGCTGGAACGCAGAAGACGGACAACAGGGCAAGCAGGATCGGGAAGTTATTTTTGGACAACGACTAAGGGATGAGGCATTTATTAAAAAAGCCAGACGTCGCATGGTGCGGCGCCTGGCTTCTGTGTTGAGATCCCTCTCAAATCAGCGAAATCCGGCTAATTTAATGAGATCCACCCTGGGTGCTGAGGCTCTCCATGACCTGGTCCAGCGAGAAGCTGGCTGCCTTCATGCGCGGCGGATACTCCTTGAAGGTTGCAAGAAATTCTCCCACAAAAGTCTGTGCCGGCAGCAGCAGATAGACCCGATCCAGCATCCAGTCATAGTAGGTGTTGGATGTCAACTGGGCGCGCTCGTAGGGATCGCGGCGCAGGTTGAAAATCAGAGGTACGCGCAGCGGCGTAAAGGGATTGGCCCATGTCTCGAAGGTCGTCTCTATACGCTGCTCCATGAAAATCGCTTTCCAGTCATTATAGCGCAGCGCCGTGAGGTCGCCGTCATCGGAGAAGTAGTAAATTTCGTGACGAGCGCTCTCTTTGCTCTCGCCGGTCAGCATCGGCAGTTGGTTGTAGCCGTCCAGATGCACCTTGAAAGTTTTACCATCAACCTGCTTGCCCTTGAGCAAATCGTCCTTTACATTTGGATCGCCGGCGATGCTCAACAGAGTCGGCATCCAATCCATGTGGTGCATGATGCCGTTGGAGACGCTATCGGCCGCGATATGACCGGGCCAGCGCACCATTGCGGGTACGCGCCAGCCGCCTTCGAAGTTGGTGTTCTTCTCACCGCGGAAGGGAGTCATGGCCGCATCTGGCCAGGTGTTCATGTGCGGGCCGTTGTCCGTAGAGTAGAAGACGACGGTGTTGTCGGCAATGCCGAGATCGTCCAGCTTCTTCAGGAACAGGCCGATATGGCGGTCATGTTCCACCATGCCGTCGCTGTATTCATCCTGCCCGGAAATTCCGCGATTCTCTGACTTCACATGGGTGCGAAAGTGCATGCGTGTGCCGCTCCACCACACAAACCAGGGCTTGCCGGCCTTTTGCTGACGGTCGATAAAATCCAGGGCCGCGGCAGCAGTTTCATCATCCACCGTCTCCATGCGCTTCTTGGTCAGCGGGCCGGTATCCTCGATCTTGCCGTCGGCAAAGGAGTGGATCACGCCGCGCGGACCAAATTCCTTGCGAAAAGCAGGATCCTTGGGGTAATCCTCATTCTCGGGCTCCTCTTCCGCATTGAGGTGGTAGAGGTTGCCAAAAAATTCGTCGAAACCATGGTTGGTCGGCAGCATCTCGTCGCGGTCACCGAGATGGTTCTTGCCGAACTGCCCGGTGGCATAGCCCAGCGGCTTGAGCAACTCGGCGATTGTCGGGTCTTTTTCACTGATGCCACCTGCTGCGCCTGGCAGTCCGACCTTGGAGAGGCCGGTGCGAAAAACGCTCTGCCCCAAAATGAAAGATGAACGGCCAGCGGTGCAACTCTGCTCACCGTAGTAGTCGGTAAACATCATCCCCTCTTTGGCGATGCGGTCGATATTGGGAGTCTGGTAACCCATCAAACCCCGGGTGTAGGCGCTGATATTGGACTGGCCGATATCGTCACCCCAGATGACCAGAATGTTGGGTTTATCTGCCTGGGCCGTCGCCAGGCCGCTGCCAACGAGCAGCGGCAGGGCGGCGAGCGCCGTTGCGAGTGGTTTCAGTAAATTCATTTGGTTTTCTCCAATGGTGTGTGTTCCCGCTTTACGGGTTGTTTCACAGCAAGGCGAGATGAGTGTAGGGTGTCAATAAGCTCCGCGCATTGCACCGGAAAAAGTGGGATGCGTTCCACTTATGCCACCCTACGGCTCTACTTAATTTGTCATTTCGACCAAAGGGAGAAATCTTTGTAGCAATGCTTAAGATCTCTCACATGCGTTCGAGATGACAAGAGAGAGCCTGGGCGTCAATAAGGTGAATTGACCACCACGTAGGAGGTGCTTCCTCCCGAGTAGCGCGGCTCATACCAGCTGTTTCCACACTGCCTGTAGGAGATGTTGTTGGTCACCACTGTAGTGCAGTTGGACGGTAGCGAATTCACCACAGACCCCACCACGATAGCGGTGGCTGTCACTGCTGCCGCTGTCGCGATAGGATTATAGCCGCGTCCATAGTAGCCGCCACGGCGATCCACATCCACATTGACGTTCTTATTGACATTAACGTTGCGGTTATTCACATTCACGTTCTTTCGGTTGACGTTCTTGTTAACATTCTTGCGGTTGACACTTTTATTACGGTTGCCGCCGCGATTAACGTTGGTATGCGTCCTGCCCTTGACACTCCTGTGTCCACCGCCGCCTCCACCGCCGCCCCTGTGACCGCCGCCGCCTCTTCTTGCTTCCGCCGGGTCAGGCAGGGACCAGGCAACGACCATGAGAGCAACCGTGGCTACAACCAGTGCGTTGGACTTGCTGAATAATCTAATCATTTGTCGTCTCCTTTAGGTGCTGCAGGGGATTGCTCCGCGACCGGGTTGAAAGAGATTTTGGTGTCACCCTCCTGAGGGGTATAGGTGAAAGCCTTGTCATCAAGTGCTGCTGCAGCATCCCACTTCATCACCGAGACATACTGCGGCTTCTCCTCTTCATTCTTTGAGGTAATGACCAGTTTCAACGGCAGCGGCGTCTCTCCTTCCTGAATGCAGATCTGCCAGTCTACTTCCTTCTGGCGAAAGGCGTAATGCTCGCATTGCACACCGTTGACATTGCCGTAGCCAACGACGATCGCGCTTTCAATATCGTCCCCGGCAGCATCGTCCGCTCCCCACAGGAACAGGTCGACAAGCGGCAGGGTTGCGCCAGTCTTGTTTTGAACCGCTTCGACAAATTCGCCGTTTGTGCCAGACACAGGGATGGTGGCGTAAAATTTATTTCTTGGGGTATGCAGCGTGAATGTTTTACCATCAAAATAAAAGCTGCGCTCTCCATAGGGTGATGTGACATCGGCTCTCAAACCGGCGGGCTTCTTCGCCTGGATCTCAACGCTCTTGTCGAACTGGATCTTCTGGCCGTTTTTCAGCACTTCATCGGTGCTGGTGACTGCCTGGACCTTGAAAGATTCAATGGAACGCAAATAGCTTCCCATTTTGTTCAGCGCTTCAAGGGCGATCATCCGCTCTTCGGCATCATTCAATGCGGCTTCGGCAGGCGCTGCCTGCTCTTCGGCGACAGCCATTCCGCTGCCTCCTAAAAATGCGGCGATGACTAACGCATGCCGTGTTGTCTTACTTGTCATAATTCTGACTCTCCAATGATGTTGATACTTAGACGTTTGCTATCTTTTCAAATAGTTTGTGGCTGCTTGTAACGGCTGTCACTCTACATTATGTTGATAGAGATGTATATCACGTTGTGGATAGGGGATGCCAATGCCGGCTTCATCCATACGGGTTTTAATGGTCTCGTTCATATCGAAGGTGACCCCCCAGTAGTCGCCGCTGTTGACCCACAGGCGCACCACAAAATTTACGCTGTTGTCCGCCAGTTCCCCCACTGCAACCAGGTGTTCGGGGTCTTTGAGTACGCGCTCCTCTTTACTGATGATATCCTCCAGCACCCGGCGCACCTCCTTGAGATCGGCGTCATAGGAGACTCCAACTGTCAAATCCACGCGGCGAGTCTCTTGCGTAGAGTAGTTAATAATATTATCGCTGGAGAGTTTCCCATTGGGGATGATGATGGTTTTGTTATCCGGGGTTTTGAGTGTTGTTGTGAATATATGAATGGCATCGACTTTTCCTGTCACCCCAGCAGCCTCAATCACATCGCCCAACTTGAAAGGACGGAAGATAATCATCAGAAATCCTGCCGCAAAGTTGGCCAGCGAGCCCTGCAAAGCCAGTCCAACTGCCAGGCCGGCGGCGCCGAGGATCGCAATAAAGGATGTTGTCTGTATTCCCAGCTGGCCTAAAGCCGCCACAACCACAAAGGCCAGCATTGCAATATAGGCGATGCTGCTGGTAAACCCGATGATCATCGGATCGACATCCGTCTTTTTCATCATCCTGGTAATAAGCCGCTGCACCCATTTCGCCACCATGCGGCCGATAATGAATATGGCAATGGCTGCCAACGCTTTCATGCCATACTGCATGAGCAAGTCCATGCCTTTCTCAAGCAACTCCCCGCCCTTCGCCGGATCCAGCAACTCTTTGGCCTGCTCTACGATGGCCGGAGCCTCAATTGTTTCTGCCATTTAAGTTCTACCCAATAGTTATGAAATTAAAGCGCGCGAGTATAAACTCAAACGCAGATAAAACCGAATGAATCATTCAGCCTGACCTCGACTCAACCACATGGTCGGCAAAACCCAAACCGGCCTCAGCGTAGATATTAAACACGGCCGACGCACCGGCCTCTTTCAATATTGATTCCTCGTCAGGGAATTGCGCCAACACCGCAACATCTCCGGGAAACCCGAATCGTTTGAGCTGCCTGAGAATCGCGAGGTTTGACTGTATCTTCGGCAGCGTCAGCATGATCAAATCAACACCATGATTGCGCTTCACCCTGTCCCAGAAATCTGCATCAGTCGGATCTCCCAGCACCACATTGCGACCTGCTGCGAGATGGCTCGTTACTGTATCCGCATTGGAATCGATACCAAATACAGCATTTCCACGGAGTTCGTGCATTCTGTCATAGGCGCCTGTACCTACCCTGCCCATACCCATGATGATGATAGATGCTCCAGGCTGCTCGATCTCCTGGTCATCATGTGATCTGACGTGCCCCTGGAATCTCCTCCAGAACTCGCGGTAATTAAAATAGAGTGTATCTGCCCGGGTGTTCAATGGCGCCGCTACAACAAAAGAGAGCGACAGTGCAATAGCGATAACAATCAGCCACTCATTTCCAATCCAGCCATTGGATACACCGACAGCGGCAACGATCAATCCGAACTCACTGTAGTTGGTAAGGTTCAGGGTTGCCATCAGCGAGGTTCGTGCACGCAACTTGAAACGCGTCAGTAATGCAAAAAAGAGCGCCGATTTGAGGAAAATGAAGGGAACGAGCAGCGCCCCGATGACCAGGTTTTGCAGGCTAAGCTCGCCCGAAAGACCGATGCTGAGGAAAAAGCCGACCAGGAACAGCTCCTTGAAGCCGAGCAATGTCTTTGCCATCTCCGATGCCTTGGGATGGGATGAAATCAGTACCCCCAGGGCAAGCGCGCCAAGGTCTCCCTTAACCCCCACCAACTCAAAAATTTCGGCCCCACCAAGGGCCAGGAAAAGACCATACAGAATCAGCAACTCGCCATGGCCGGCCCGTTGCAGCAAGTTCTGCAGCAGCGGACGCAGCGGAATCAGCAACAGCAGCAGCAGCGCCCATGCAGAGGGGATCTTGCCTGCGGAGAAAGCGAGAAAGATGACTGCAGCCAGATCCTGCATGATGAGGATACCGATGGCGATACTGCCGTGGAGAGACTTCATCTCGCCTCTCTCTTCCAGCACCTTGACCACAAAAACCGTGCTGGAGAAACTCAGGGCGAAAGCGATCATTAATGAGAGCTGCAGATCAAGCGCGGAGAACAGCGGAGCGCCCGCCAGCGCCAATGCGTAGATAGCAACGCCGAAAACAATCACCGTGATAACGACATGCATACTGGTGACGGCCCACACGCGGGGGCGCATCAGATTTTTCAGATTCAGCTTCAGACCAACGCTGAAGAGCAGCAGGGTGATGCCCAGGTCGGCGATTTTGTGAATCACTTCACCGCCATGCACGCCGGTCAGATTCAGTACGAATCCCGCCGCCAGGAAGCCAACCAGCGGCGGCAGTCCAATCTGCTTAACGAGAAAACCAAGAATGAATGCCAGGGATATCCAGGTGACATCACTCAGGGCGATCGAGGCTAATTCAAAATCCATCAACTATCCTGTTGAAAAGTTACGCTCTGCACGCTGTACTACTTCAGCGCTTGAGACCGTTCATTCAGGGCAGAATATCAGAAATGCAGATTGGGTCAATCAGTTGCAGTTATCGAACGTTTTTTCTCAATAAGGTGAAAAATCTGCAGGGGAGATAAGGCGTCTTTTTGCCGCATCCACCACCCAAGCTCCGAATGCTGCTAAGTTATGTTGTCATTGCGAGGAACGAAGCAATCTCAAGCAGATTGCCGCGTCGCTGAGGCTCCTCGCAATGACGTGGTGGATGCGCTGTCGCTTATCCCCCTACGGTCTATTTGAATCAATGCGATAGCATTCTACTCGTATGCACGGACTGATGAGATATTACGCAAAGCAGCGTTATGTAACTATTGGTGGAAAGCTTCTTAGGAGGTGTCCTGAAGCTGTATATGCTACTCCTTCCACTGTTTATCTGCTGTTTCCCGGCTGTCTGATCAGGAGTCCCTGCAGGTTTCCGCGCTCTGCTCCAGTTCAATAGTGGTATGTGCAAAAGCATACTCTTCAAGCGCTGCCTTGACCGCCGTTTTGACCGCATTGTGGGTCTCACTGCTGATCGGCTTGTCGAGCAACAGGTGCGCGCTCAATACATGCCGTTCGCCATCCAGCGACCAGACGTGCAGATGGTGGATTTCAGCGACATGCTCCAGGGCTTCGAGTTTTCCCCTGGTCTCCTCCGCGATGCGGCTGTCGGGAGCCGCCTGCAGAAACAGGCGAATGGTCTGGGTGACTCTGTGGAAAACATTCACCATAATAAACAGGGTGAAGGCGATCGAGAGAATCGGATCCAGGATTGGCCACTCTACAAACAACAGCACGATACTGATGATCAGCACGGCCACCCATCCAAGTACATCCTCCATAAGATGCCAGTTGAGCACCTTCTCGTTAAGCGTCTTGCCGCCACTGAGTTTGTAAGCCGCAAATCCATTGACCGCCACGCCCAGGATGGCCAGCCAGATCATGCCGACGGCATCGGGCATCTGCGGATTGAACAGCCTGGGCAGTGCTTCTGTCAGTATCCACAGGCTGCCGATGATCAGGATGGCGCCGTTGATCAACGCCCCCAGCAGCGACAGCCGGCGGTAGCCGTAGGTAAATCCATCGTCCGCCTCCTTTTTGCCCACCCTATCCAGGGTCCAGCCAAGACCGATTGCCAGGGTGTCACCGAGGTCATGGACCGCATCCGCCATGATAGCCATGCTGTTGGTCAGGGCGCCGCCGATGAACTCAATGATGGTAAATGAGAGATTCAGGGCGAAGGCAAGGCCAAGACGATCACTACTGCTATGGTTATGATGATCAGTCATTGAAGCAGATTGGAGAGAGTCTGAATAAGTCCATGGGATGGGGATTCGGGGGG
>JADWMH010000218.1 GCA_015767355.1 Gammaproteobacteria bacterium | reverse complement strand
CTTGAAAATCAACTCACCGTGTCGACACCGGAATTAACTGAAGACGAGTGGATTCCGGTGAACCGGGAGATCCTGAATTTCACCGGTAAAAACATCCATGCTGCACTCATGCTCAGCTACGCCATGCGTCGCCAGAAGGAAGCCAATGCAACGCTGCCACCTGAAAAATATGGGATCTATTGGCCGATGCGGCAACAAGAGTGGCTCCGGTTATTGGGGCTCAAGCGGCGCAAGCAGGAGTCCGCGCGCAACGTCTTGCGTGAAACCGGCTGCTGGAAGGAGCGTCAATGGGGATGGCCTGCTGAAAATCAATTCCACCTGGATCTTGATCGATTGCTGATAATACTTCCAGCGGCAGGAATGTTATCTGATGTGAAAAGAGGGCCTGCCTGATTAGAATATCCTCATCCTGTCGAATGACTCACGACAATATTGCGCATCGAGAGAAGCATCATGGCAACTGAAAATCCACAGCATGAAGAGATCAAGATGGCCAGTGACCAAGATGAAAAAGCAGATCAGGCAAAAAAACAGCTGGTCAGTATGCGCCCTGGTCTACTCAGAGCAAGAACCACCATCACGCTCGAAACAGTGTTCGGCGCTTATTTATTTTATGGGAAATGTGGGGAAAATGGCCGGATCATTGGACTGAGAAATTTTGCAAACTCACTGGATAAAATCTGGAAAAACGCTCCCCGGGATCCATGGGCATTGTGGTATTTACTGCGCATTGAAACAGCCATTGACCAGGCGCAATCCGCTCTTGAGTCGCTGTTACAGGAGTATAAGATCAAGCTGAATCATCAGAAGAAATTTGACTACAAGCCATCGTTCTCCCTGAAGCCGATCCAAATCGACATCGCTTTTGCTGCACCGTTAGGATATCGGGCTGCAAAACTCGTTGTGACTGCCGATGACGTGATCAAGCTGATGTTGCAGGCTCACCATGTTGACCTGGTCAGGGACAGTGAGGCGAAGCAAGCGCTGTTCAAGGTTGGCAACCACGTCCGTCGCGCTTTTGAATCTGCCATGACATATCGGGAGATGGATGTCAGTTATAAAGCGTTGAAGAAGATGACGGCGCAAGCGCAGAAAGCCATTGATACGCTGGGAGAGGTTCCCGCTGACATTCTCTCCGGTGACACACTCCCACGCCATATTCCAAAGATGCATCTCTCTACCAACAAACCGCGCACACAGAAAGCCATATGGGCGGAGCAGATGGCGGAGGCCTTCAGTTGGACGGATGGCGACAGTGTCGATGCGATTGAGGTCAATGCCGGGACAGAGAGCCAGAAAAATGCATCTCCCCCATCAAGCGCATGACGCCATGAAACTCTTTCTCGCAGAAAAGCCATCGCAAGCCCGCAGCATTTCAACGTTTCTGAATGCCAGCAGAAAAAGAGAGGGGCATTTCGAAGGGGAGGGCGTTGTTATCACCTGAGAATTCGGCCATGTTGCAAATCGCCGGTTCTCGGCAACTACCTGAATCCGTAAAAACAGTATGACTGCTCAAAACATGGCAGTTGACGATTTAGAGGCATTTGCTATTATGTATATACGCGGATATACACGGAGATTGCTATGAGACTACAAGTTGCAAAATGGGGGAATAGCCTGGCTGTTCGGCTCCCTGTCGACTGTGTGAAAGCGGCGGGATTGCATGAAGGTGACAGCGTCGAGGCTGAAATTACTCCGGCGGGAGAGATTAGGCTCAAAGCTGAGAGGCATTTCGATAAAGCCGCATTCCTCAATCGAGTGCATAAACTGCATGAGAACATGCCAATGACGGAACCGGTCGTTGGACAGATGCGACGTGAGTCTCGCTATTGATGGTATATGTTGATACCAGCGTGGTCGTTGCGCTTCTCACGGTGGAGCCATCGACAGAGGCTGTCACCGCGTGGTTTTCTGAACTTGAAAAACCGCTTGTGAGTTCTGACTGGTTGGTGACAGAGTTTTCAAGCGCGCTCTCCATCAAGGTTCGCACCGGCCAGCTGACTGAATCCACAGCCAAGGTTGTCCATCGGGAGTTCCAGGCGCTTATTTCAGGTGGGCTACGCCTTGTTCCAGTCAGCAGAATGGCATTCAAGGGAGCAGCAGAGATGGCGCAAAGTTACAAACATGGACTTCGCTCGGGTGATTCCCTGCACCTTGCTGTCGCTCGGGAAATCGGGGCCGAAACAATCGCCACCCTGGACAAGGTGATGATAAAAAATGCTGAACGCCTGAAGATGGCAACTGTTCGGTTTCGAGAAGAGTGAAAATGCGGACATCGCTGTATCCCTGACAAATCACGCAATCCCCATCCGTTGACAAGATGACGCCTCCTTTGAGGAACCTCTTCTATTTCCCCCTGATTTTGATAGCCGCCCTTAAACTTCAAGGCGGCTATTTTTTTGATTCTTGAAATCCGTTATTCCAGCTTCTACTCTTGTTTCTTCAATGCAGTCGCCTCCCTGTCAAAACAGAGGCAATCCCTTCTCAGGCGTGGGATCACATCTCTCCTTAAACATAGGGATGACGCCAGACACCGGTAACGGTGGATCCTGCACTTTCAACCCTTCGGGAAAGACTTCCCGATGGGGCGGTGTTCCCCCTTTTTTTCAAAAAATAGGAGAAACATCATGAGACAGAAATTCATAGCCGGAGAAAAAACCGGCACCTACTATGTTGCTGAATCAGTCAGCGAAGAAGATATCCTGGTGATGGCCCGGAAGCTGGCGCGAAAGCATTTGGCAAAGGGTGCGACGATCACATCACCACTCGCATCTGGAGAATATCTTCAGGTACTTCTGAGTGAAGTGGAGTATGAAGTGTTTGGTGTTATTTTTTTGGATACCAGGCACAAGATCATCACATTCAAAAAGATGTTTCGTGGCACGATAGACGGCGCAACAGTCCATCCGAGAGAAGTCGTCAAGGAGGGATTGAAGGTGAATGCCGCCGCTGTCATCCTGGTTCATAACCACCCCTCCGGGGAACCGGAACCGAGTCAGGCGGACATCCAGATTACGGGAAGATTGAAAACGGCATTGGCCCTCATCGATATTCGCGTATTGGATCACCTGATTGTAGGAGCAGATGGATGCGTCTCTCTGGCACAGAGAGGACATCTCTGAGCGCTCTTTGATGTTATTGATGCAGCCCTTTACAGGGCTGTGCTTCAAGACCTGGTGATCACCACCAGTGATTGAAAATAAGTTTCAAGCAGTCGCCTCCCTGTCAAAACGGAGGCAATCCTTTCTCTGGCGTGGGATCACATCTATCCTTCAACAAGGAGATGACGCCAGACACCGGTGACGGTGGATCCTGCACTTCCAACCCTTCGGGAAATACTTCCCCGTCGGGATGGTGTTTCCCTTTTTGAGAAAATAGGAGAAACACCATGAGCAATGAAAATGCATCGACATCACTCCAGGAGTTTTTTGGAGACCCCATTTACGTCTATACACGGGAGCAGGCAATCGATGACGGCGTGCTTGTTGATGTCACCGATGTCGCCAAAGAGGCGGGATTCAAACTCAACACCTGCGTCACCCATGCGGTCTGGGAAGATTGTTGCGCCTGGACCGAA